>JBILVW010000195.1:0-5655 GCA_044370205.1 Pirellulales bacterium
GCCGCGGCCGAGGCGGTGGAACTGGCGGCGTTCGTCGAAGGCGAGGCCGTGGATTCCCGTGAGGCGTCCTCGGGCCGCTGACGGCTTTGCGTGAAGCGTGTCGTGGCTCTCACGCACGATCCTCACAAAGCGATTTGTCGGCCTCCTTTTCTCTCGCGGCAAGAAAGTCTGCCTAACCGGACGATGTTTCCTCCGGCTCACATCTTTCCCAACCCTGCGACTCGCGAGAGTGGAAGCGCTCGAGGAGGCGGCGCCGGGGATGGGGGATCGTCCGCAACGGGGCGGACGGTGGCGGCGAATCGCTCGTGGAATCTGGCCGCGGCAATGCGTTGACATCTGTACATTATCCCGCTACATTCATCCGCCACACACATACATCAAGAATGGAGGCTCTCGATGCTGGTGCTGTCCCGCAAGCAAAACGAACGGATTCGGGTGGGAGATTCGGTGGTGGTGACCGTGGTCCGCGTCAGTGGCGACAAGGTGCGGATCGGGATCGAGGCGCCGCCGGATGTGCGGGTGCTGCGTGACGAACTCGACGACACCCTCGGCAGCGTCGTGCTCGACGCGCCTGCGGAACTGCCGATTCCGCGGCTGTTCGGGTTCGTGGGCTAAGGATGGATGCCGCCCCGTCCATGCACGATGTGCCGTCGAAGCCGCCTCGCCCACGGCGGCTTCGACGGCCGGTGCTGGCGGGGCTGGCTGTGGTGGGCCTCGGGGGGGCCGCCGTTCTCGCGGCTGTGCTCGTATCAGCCGCTATGACGCCGTCGTTCTATCGCGCACGGCTGGCGACCGGCGATCAGGCCGCTGCCGAGCAGGCCGTGCGGCGGCTGATCACGAAAGTGGCCGGGCTGCAGGCGGCCGCCTCACGGATCGGGCCCTGGGAGGCGGTGGTTACGGAACAGGAAGTGAACTCCTGGCTGGCCGTGGATCTGCCGCAGAACCATGCGGCCTTGTTACCTGCCGGCGTCGCGGCCCCGCGGGTGGAGCTGGCCGATCGCGTGGTGCGACTCGGCGTGCGGGTCGGTGCGGGGCCGCTCTCGGCCGTGGTATCGTGTGGCCTCCAGATCAGGCTGCGCGAAGCCAATCAGGTGGAGTGTGTGGTGGCTGATGCACGACTCGGAGCCCTGCCGTTGCCCCGCGGTCCGATCCTGCACGCGTTGGCCGCGCGGCTCCAGCCGCTCGGCCTTTTGGCAGAGGTGCGGCGGGGCGATGGCCGTGGAGTGCTGCTGGTGACGCTGCCCGGATCGCTCGGCCAGCGGGCGAAGCGGAGCGTGCTCGAGGCCCTGGCCGTGTCGCCGGGCGAGCTGCTCATGGCCGGTGAAACGAAGGAGGCGAGATGACGACGCTGACGTTCCTCGGAGCCGCGGGAGTGGTGTCGGGCTCCCGGCATCTCATCGAGACTGGCTCGGCCCGGGTCCTCATCGACTGCGGACTTTTCCAGGGGGAGAAGGAGCTGCGCGAGCGGAACTGGGTGCGGTTCACGCCGGCCCCCGATTCGATCGACGCGGTGGTGCTCACCCACGGCCACATCGACCACTCGGGATTCCTGCCGCGGCTCACCCGCGAAGGATTTCGCGGCCGGATCCACACCGCGCCCCCCACGGCCGACCTGCTTGGCCTGCTGCTCTACGACTCCGCGAAGTGCCAGGCGGAAGATGCCCTCTATGCCAACCGCAAGGGCTATGCGAAGCATCGGCCGGCGCTGCCGCTCTACGAGGAGCAGGACGTCGATCGCACGCTGCGGCTGCTCGCCCCGGTGCCGCGGCTGGAATGGTTCGAGCCGGCGCCGGGCATCCGCTGCCGGTTTCACGAGGCCGGCCACATGCTCGGCAGTTCGTTCGTGGAGATGGAGGTGAGCGAGCCGGGGCGGCCACAGCCGCTGCGGATCGTGTTTTCGGGCGACGTGGGCCGGTTCGACGCGCCGCTCTACAACGATCCCGTCTCGCCGCCCCCGTGCGACTATCTCGTCTGCGAGAGCACCTATGGCAACCGTGACCATCCGCCGAGCCGGCCGCTCGATGAGCTGGAAGCCGTCACGAAGGAGGCGATCGCCCGCGGCGGAGTGATGCTCGTGGCCTCGTTCGCGATCGGCCGCTGCCAGCAACTCGTCTATCTGCTGCGGACGCTCATCGCCGCGGGCCGGCTGCCCGAGATTCCGATCTGGGTCGATTCGCCGATGGCGGTGGATGCGATGCAGGTGTTTCTGCGGCACGGCGCCGAGCACGATTTCAGCGAGGCGAAGCTCCAGGGCGTGGCCACATCGCTGGCGAGCCCGTTCGTGCGGATGGCCAAGACGGCCAACGAATCGAAGGCCATCAACGCCCATGAGGGCCCCGGGATCGTGATCGCGTCGAGCGGCATGATGAACGGCGGGCGGATCCTCCACCACCTCGCCCAGCGGCTCCCCGATCCGCAGACGACCGTGCTCGTGGCGGGCTATCAGGCCACCGGCACCCGCGGTCGCACGCTCATCGACGGGGCGCGGTTTCTGAAGATCCACGGCCGCGACATCCCCGTGCGGGCTGCGATCCGGCGGGTGGACGGCCTTTCCGGCCATGCCGACCGCCGCGAGATCGACCGCTGGCTGGGGCCGCTTCCGGCCCCGAAACGTACGTTTCTCGTGCACGGGGAGCCGCCGGCCGCCCGCGGCCTGCAAGAATTCCTGCGTGAGACCCGCGGCTGGGACGCCCATGTGCCCAGGCTCGGCGAACGGGTCACCCTCGACTGAACACGCCCACCAGAAAGGATTCCCATGGCCAAGAAGCCGAACCCCGCCACCGAGCCGCCGGCCCCCAAGCCCAAGACCTGCTCCATCCTGCCCGACACCATTCTCGGCGACGACGTGGCGCTCGTCGCGGAGAACATGGAGCGGATCCTCTCCTCGCCGAGCTATAGCCTCGCCCAGGAGGATCCCTCGCTCCTGACGCGGGTGGAGATGCGGGGCGTGCGGATGCTCTTGGAGCTCGGCAAACCGGAGCTCGCGCTGCAGGCCGACAACATCCAGTCGACCGTGATCGTCTTCGGCGGCACGCAGATCGTGGAGCGAACGGCCGCCGAGCGGCGGCTTTCCGAGGCTCGCCGGGCATTGCAGGCCGCTCCCGGCAACGCGAAGGCGAAGCGGGAGGTGGAACGGTGCACGAAGCTGATCGAGTTCAGCCGCTACTACGACGACGCCCGCGAGTTCGCCCGGATCGTGTCGATCGACAACCAGTGCGACGACAAGCGTGATTACGTGGTCGTGACGGGGGGCGGTCCCGGCATCATGGAGGCGGCCAACCGCGGGGCCTTCGACGTGGGCTGCAAGTCGATCGGCCTCAACATCAAGCTCCCCGCGGAGCAGCAGCCGAATCCGTTCATCACGCCCGAACTCTGCTTCCAGTTCAAGTATTTCGCCCTGCGGAAGTTCCACTTCATCCTGCGGGCGGCGGCGGTCGTGCTCTTCCCCGGTGGCTTCGGCACGCTCGACGAGATGTTCGAGACGCTCACGCTCATGCAGACCCACCGCATGCAGCCGGTGCCGATCATCCTCTACGGCAAGGAGTATTGGTCGAAGGTGATCGACTTCCAGTTTCTCGCCGATGCGGGCGTGATCACCGACTATCACCTCGACCTCTTCACGTACGCCGAGACGCCCGCCGAGGCCTGGCAGCAGATCCTCGATTACCACGCGGCCCGGGCCGGCAAACAAGAGTGAGCGACACGCGATGAGCCAGCCTGGATCGCCGCTCGAATTCGTGCCCGGTGCGGCCGCGTCTACCGGCCGGGTGGCGCTCGTGACCGGCGGCGCGAAGCGGATCGGGGCCGCCGTGGTGCGGGCGCTCGCCTCGCAGGGCTATTCGGTGGCGATCCACTGCCATGCGTCGCTCGGCGAGGCGCGAACTTTGGCGGCCGCAGTGGAGGCGGCCGGCATCCCCAGCCTCGCCGTCACGGCCAACCTCCGCGACGAGGGGCCGGTGAGGGCGATGGTGCACCGGGTGGCCGATCATTTTGGCAGGATCGACGTGCTCGTGACCTGCGCGGCGATTTGGATCCCGGGGCGGCTCGAGGAACTCACGGCCGACGACCTGCGGGCCCATTTCGACGTCAACTGCGTGGGCACGTTTCTCGTGGCCCAGGAGGCCGGCAGCGTGATGGCCGCACAGGAGACCGGCGGTGCGATCGTGACGATGGGTGATCAGGCAGTCTCGCGGCCCTCCCCCGACTACGCTGCCTACTTTCCAAGCAAGGGAGCCATCCCCGCACTCACCCGATCGCTGGCCGTCGAGTTTGCCCGCCGCAATCCGCGCATTCGGGTGAACTGCGTGCTGCCCGGTCCGGTGACGCTTCCTCCCGACATGGATCCTGCGGCCCGCGCCGCCTCGATCGCCGGCACGCTCGCCCGCCGCGAGGGCACGCCGGAGCACGTCGCCCACGCCGTGCTGTTCCTCGTGGAGAACGACTTCGTGAACGGCGTCTGCCTGCCGGTGGACGGCGGCCGCACGATCGCTACGCCCGCGTGAGCGGGAGCCGGATCGTAAACGTCGTGCCCACGCCCGGCTGGCTCTCCACACCGACCGTGCCACGGTGGGCCTGCACGATGTGCTTCACGATCGAGAGTCCGAGGCCCGTGCCTCCGAGCGAGCGGCTCCGGGCCCTATCGACCCGGTAGAACCGCTCGAAGAGCCGAGGGAGATGCTCGGCCTCGATGCCGCAGCCCTCGTCGCGAACCCGAATTTCGAGTTCATCGCCGACGGCCGCCGCCTCCATCCATACGGACCGCCCCTCGTCGCTGTATTTGATGGCGTTGTCGACGAGGTTGATGAGCGCCTGCTCGAGCAACGGCGCGTTGACATCTGCCACGAGCACCGGATCGCACAAGGGCTCGAGTGCGATCGACCGCTCGGCCGCCCGCGGGCCGCAGTCGGTCGTCACCGCCGCGAACACGCCGCCGATCGCCGCCGGCTCGACCGGGAGATTGTCGGCCCCCTCGCTCTGCTCGATCCGCGAGAGGGCGAGCAGGTCTTCGATGATGGCCGCGAGCCGGTCGGCCTGCCGGGCGACGATCTGGAGGAAGCGGCGGGCGTCGGCCGGATTGTCGGCAGCCCCGTCGAGCAGCGTTTCCACGAAGCCCTTGATCGAGGCGATGGGGGTTTTCAGTTCGTGCGACACGTTGGCCACGAAGTCGCGACGCACGTTCTCCAGCCGCTGCACGTCGGTGACGTCGTTGAGCACGATGACCGCGCCGCCTTCGCCCGACACGTCGCGGAGGGCCGTACCGCGCAGCCGGATCGTGCGGTCGCGGCCGCCGTGGAGCACGAGGTCGTCCTCCACCGGCTCGCGGCAGTCGATCGCCCGCAATGCGAACCGGCGGAGATCGGGGTTGCGGACAACCTCCTGGAGCGGCCGCCGCACGACATCGTCGAGATCGAGTCCGAGCAGTTCGGCGGCCGCGCGATTGATGCCCACGATCCGTTGCCGGCCGTCGATCGCCAGCACACCCTCGATCATGCTGCCCAGCACCGCCTCCTGCTGCGTGCCCTGTCGGCCGATGAGCAGCCCGCGCTCGACGAGCTGGTCACGGAGGCCCGCGAGCGCGGCGGCCAGGTCACCCACCTCGGCGAGATCGGTCGCCGGGAGCGGCGCCTCGAAGTCACCGGCCGCCAGCCGCTTGGC
>JBILVW010000196.1:0-5644 GCA_044370205.1 Pirellulales bacterium
GCTGTCGGTCGGCACGGGCGAGCCGCCGCCGGCACCAGCCGCTGCCAGCACCTATCCGGCCGCCGCAGCCGAGACGGCGGCGGTTCAGCCCCTCGACGGCGACTACCGTCCGCCGGCTCCTCCGACACCGCTGCCGACGCTGCCGGCCGAATTCGTGATGCCCGGTCCCCAGGTGGCCAACGCCTATCGCTCGACGCTCGAGGTGCCGCCGCCGCCGCTGCTCGATTCACAGCAGCCGCCACCGTTGGCAGTGGCCTGGTCGGCGCATAGCGTGGCAACGCAGGCTCCGGCCCGGGTGCAGCCGACGGCGGACGTGCCGCAGACGTATCGAATCAAGGATGGCGACGACCTCACCTCGATTGCGACCCGCTTCTATGGACATCCGGGGGCGGCAGCGGCGATCTGGGAGGCCAACCGCGGCACGATTTCCGATCCCACCCTGCTGCCGATCGATGCCGAACTTCGGCTGCCGGCCGCCTGGACGGTGGGCAGCATGCCGACCGCCGGCACGGCCGGCCGGGCGATCGAGCCTCCCCCCATGACCGCCGGCGCGGCGACGGGGCCTCGGGCCGCTTCGGTCTCATGGCTCGGGATCGGCGGCGCCGTGGCGGCACCGCCGCCGCCGACCGCTCCGCCGCCGCGACAGGTGCGCGTGGCTCCGGGTGAAACGCTGGCCACGATCGCCCAGCGGTTCTACGGCGACGCCGCCCAGGCTGACCGGATCTGGGAGGCGAATCGCGACCAGCTGCGCAGCCCTGAGTTGGTGGTGGCGGGCATGGAGCTCAGGCTGCCGTAACTACTCTTCGCTGGCCGGAGCGACGGCGTTGATGAAGCCTTGGATGAGGGAGGCGGGGTCGCCGGCGGCGCGGCGGGGGTCGGCCGAGCGGCTGGCGGCGAGTGTATCGCCGGTGAGGTCGGCATCCCGTTGCAGCAGGAAGAGGGTGGGGCTGCCTTCGAGCTTGGCCGCCTTCGCCGGGGTCGCCTGGCCGGCCCGCTGCTCGAACCACTCGTTGGGCCGCTGCCGCTTGAGCTGCTCGAACAGCTTCACGGCATCGCGGTCGTCGCGGCCGGCGAGCACCATCAGCGGGAGGTCGCGCCGCACCAGATCGGCTGCGAGCACGGTCGACACGGTAAGCCCACGGCTGGACCAGGTGGGACTGATGAACACGAGCCCCTTCACCTGACGGCCCTGCGGACCGCTCACCAGGTCGGGCCAGGCGGCGTCGTTGACGGCCCACATCGCGGCCAGAGTGCAGCCAAGCCCGGAGCCCACCACCACCATGCGGTCGATGTCGAGCTTTCCCTCGTCGGCTCGCAGCTTGATCCAATTGCGGACGCACTCGATGTCGCCCCGCACCGCCGATTGGTCGCGGACGCGACCTCCTTGCGAAAGCGTCGTCGCCTCGAGATCCTGCTTTTTAAGCGATTTCGTATCGAGTGACGCCTCGCTGCCCCCCGCCGTGAGGCGGGTCGTGCTCTCGCCGTGGCCCCGGAGATCGGGGGAGACGACCGCGATCCCTCGGCGGGCCAGTTCTTTGGCCAGCGGTTCAACCGTCACGTGGGAGCCGTCGAGATCGTGAAGCAGGATGACGACAGGAGGGCGGTCCACGTCCCCTTCGACCCGGTAGTGCCAGGCGGCCAGCGCCACGCCGTCGGAGGTTTCAAGGGCGAGCTTCTCCACCGGGTCGCGAGGCTTCTTCGGGACGGCTGCCGCGGGCGGGGCTGGCTGGGGAGCCACCGCCGCCGGACCCTCGCCAAAAACGGGGCCTGCCGCGTTCGCCGCCATGCCGGCGGCGATCACCATTCCGCCCATGACCCTGGTCAAAATCGCCATGATTTCCGGAATTCCAAGGGGTTTTCAGGCGGGCAGAGCCGCCCCGTTCCGATACACTTCATTCGAGTAGAATCTGATCCGGTCAACAGTTCAATCGAATTCGTCAGCGAGGTCAGCCGTGGGGCCGATCGAACAGGCAAGGCGCTGGTGGCAGCTGCGAACCGGGGAAGACGACACTCCCCTCGACGGTGACACCCCCGCCTGGGTCGTCAGCCTGGCCCTGCACGTTTGCGTTCTGCTCGGCATGGCGGCGGCGATTACGCCTGCTCCCGCGCCGGTCGTGCCGGCGCTCACGATCCTGCAGCCGCCGGACACCGAAGAGCCCGAGTTCGTCGAGCCCGAGTCGCTCACGATCGCCGAGGAGTCGGACGAATCGGTCGGAGCCCAGAGCCAGGAGAGCGCCGAGGCTGCGCAGGCGGTGGCAGCGCTCGTGGCCGAGGAGTCGGCCGTTCCGGTCGATGCGGTGGAGGTGCCCGACAGCGAGGTGCGGGTGGACCTCGTGGAGGACGTGGTGCCCACCGGTCTGGAGGCGTCACAGGACTTCGTTGTGCAGGGGGCCGTGGCGGTGGGCACGACGGGGGCCAGTGGCGCCGTCGATCGACTCACGGCCGAGATCGCCGCTTCCCTCAACCAGCGGCCCACGACCGTCTGCTGGGTGTTCGATCAGTCGGTGAGCCTTGCCGGCCAGCGCCGCGACATCGCTGCCCGTCTCGGCCGCGTGTTCGATGAACTGGGGGTGATCGACGCGGGTGCCGATGGCCCCCAGCTCTTCAATCTCGTCTATGGCTACGGCGACACCGTGACGGAAGTGGTCGGCAAGCCCACCCGCGACGTCCAGGCCGTCGTCAAGGCGATCGAGTCGATTCCGGTGGATGAGTCGGGGATCGAACGGACCTTCACGGCGATCGAAACCGCGGCAGCCCGGGCCGACAAAACCCGAAGCAACCGTCTGTCGCGGAACGTGATGGTGATCGCCTTCACAGACGAGGTGGGCAATGACGAACAACGGGCCGACGACGTGGCCGCCTTCTGTCGGAACAAAGGCGTGCGAGTGTTCGTCGTGGGTGTGCCGGCGCCGTTCGGCATGCGGCAGGTGCAGATGAAGTTCGTGGAGTTCGATCCGAAGTACGATGCCGGCGACGAGCAGTGGGCCGTCGTCGATCAGGGACCGGAAACACTCCTGCCGGAGATCGTCCGGGTGCGGTCGGGCCGTGATGCCGACGAGCCGATCGATTCGGGCTTCGGCCCCTTCAGCCTCTCGAAGCTCTGTGCCCAGACGGGTGGCATCTACTTCGCGGTGCATCCCAATCGCGCCGCCGCCGGCCGGGTGAGCGACAAGGACACGGCGCCGATGTCGTCGCGACTGCGGCGGTTCTTCGATCCGGAAGTGATGCGGAACTACAGGCCCGACTACGTTTCAGCGGCCAAGATCAAGGAGATGCTGGGCAAGAACAAGGCGAAGCAGGCGCTCGTGGATGCCGCGGAGAAGGCGCGTATCTCCCAACTCGACTCGCCCCAGACGACGTTTCCCCGGGAAGACGATGGCAAACTCGCGCTGCTCTTCAGCGAGGCCCAGAAGGCGGCCGCCGTGCTGTCGCCCAAGATCGACGCCGTGCACACCACGCTCGCCGCCGGCCAGGCCGATCGCGAGAAGATCGCCGAGAAGCGGTGGCAGGCGGGCTACGATCTGGCCATGGGGCGGGTGCTCGCGGTGAAGGTGCGGACGGACGCCTACAACCAGATGCTGGCCCAGGCCAAGTCCGGGCTGAAGTTCAAGAATCCTGCGAACGACACCTGGGTGCTCGAGCCGAGCCAGGACGTCAAGAATGTGGGATCCCAGACTGAAAAGTTTGCGGGCCAGGCCCGCATGTATCTTGAACGGGTCGTGAACGAGCACCCCGGAACGCCCTGGGCCCGGATCGCCGCCGATGAACTCTCGATGCCGCTCGGCTACGCTTGGAAGGAGGCGCACACGGGCGTCGGCAAGGAACAGATGGGAGCCGGCGGGGGCAACGCCAACGTGGCGGAAGATGCGAAGAAGCGGATGCTCGCCCCCCCGAAGCCGAAGCGGCCCCTCAAGAACCTGTGAGCCGCTAAAAAGTCAGCGATTCCTCGGCGAAGGCCTCGCGGCTCTCGTAGGCATGGAACAGCCGCGAGATTTTCTGTGAGAGCATCTGGAGAAACATCGCCCTGAACTCGGTTTCCGAACGGTCGCTCGCCGGGATGGCGCTGTTGGCGGGAAATTCGAAACCATCGATCCGCTTCTCGAAGGCCATGTCGCCCTTGGCGACGTCGTAGACGCGGACGGTGGCGGTGGCCCGGCCGCGATAGAGCGTGGAGCCCTCGTGGAGGCGGAACCGCTCGAGGTCGATGCCCACGACGTAGTCGGCATCGAGCGACTTGCCGAGAGTCTGGTAGTCGACCCACGAGTGTTCGTCGAGCCAGCGGGCCACCTCCTGCTGACCGATGATGTCGATCTTACGCACGTTCTTCTCGAGCTGGGCGTCGATGAGCGTCGCCAACTCGCGGGCCGAGCCGGCGTCGCTGAATTCGAGCTCGACGATCGGGCGGCAGACGACGGCGACGTGCTTGCCCTTCAGGCCGGCGAACTCGGCGGGCATGTCGGCGGGCTGCACCAGATAGGCCACGGTGAGCAGCGTCGAGCAGCCTGAGAGCGGCGGCACGAGGGCGACGAGGCAGAGGCAGAGAACGCGGGTGAGCCGCAGGGACATGGGGTGGTCCTTCGATGGACGGGGGGCCGGCTTGGCGGCGGGAGGGTAGCGGCCGCCCCAGGCCCGCTCAATCCCGCTTCGTCCGGCGCCATCCCCAGCGGTCGGGGCTGCCCTCCCTGGAATGCTTCGGATGGGAAGGCAAGGGAGGGCTGTTTCCGTGGCGGACCTGGGTGTGCGACACTGACGCTTCACGTTCGAGGAAGCCTAATTCGTGTCGTCTGCCCAGCATGCCGAGGGTGCCCCGTCTGCCACGGATGCCGCGCCGTTGCTGACTGCGCTCGCGGCCGCCGTGCCGCCCGGCTTCTGGAGTGCGGCCGCGGTGGTGGCCGTTTCAGGTGGGGCCGACAGTGTGACGCTGCTGCTCGGCCTGCTGGCGATCGCCCCGCAGGATGCTCGCCGCCGGCTGATCGTGGCCCACGCGGAGCACGACCTGCGGGACGCGGCCGCCGACGACCGGGCATTCGTCGAGCGGCTCGCGGCTGATCTCGGGCTCGAGGTGGCGTGTCGCCGGCTCGCCGTGCGGTCGGAGATTGAAGAGGGGCCGCGCGGCGAGGGTGTCGAGGCGCGGGCGCGACGGCTGCGGTATGCGTTTCTCGAGGATGTCGCCCGCGACCGCGGCGCCCGGCACGTCGCCGTCGGTCATACGGCCGACGATCAGGCGGAGACGATTCTCCACCGCGTGCTCCGCGGCACCGGCCTTCACGGCCTGGCTGGCATGCGGCCGGCGCGGGAACTCTGCCCCGGCATCGGGCTGGTGCGACCGTTGCTCGGGATTTCGCGAGCAGCCGTGCGGGATTTTCTGACGTCGACAGGCCAGGCCTGGCGCGAGGATGACTCGAATCTCGACTGCGACTACGCCCGGAACTTCCTGCGGCACGAGATTCTCGCCCGCTGCACGGCCGGCCCCTATCCGGCGGCGGTCGAGTCGCTCACGCGGCTCGCCGGGCATGCCGCCGTGGCCTCCTCCGCGGTCCGCAGCGCCGCCGAATTCATCCTCGACACCCACTCCAGTCGCCATGCCGACGGCAGTGTCGTCGTGCGGTCGCAGGGCTTGGCGACGCTCGATCCCCAGCTAGTC
>JBILVW010000197.1:0-5637 GCA_044370205.1 Pirellulales bacterium
CCGAGCGTGGCGTGCGGCCGCCAGCGAGGCAACTCATGCCGCCTGCGAGCCGGCTTGGGCCCATCGAGGTCGCACCACGAATCCCGGCTACGACCCAGCCTCCGAGCATCTTCCTATCGCCCCAGCATCTTCTCGATCGCCTGGCGGGCGGCGTCGAGGGCTGCGGGGACCTTATCGACGAGTTTGCCGCCGGCTTGGGCGAGGTCGGGCCGGCCGCCCCCCTTCCCTCCCACGGCCGCCGCCGGATCCTTGATCCAGTTGCCGGCCGAGAGGCCGCGGGCCTCGAGTTCGCGGGAGATGCCCGCGACGAGCGTCACCTTGTCGGCGTCGGCCGCGGCCAGAAACACGGCGATCGGGCTGGCCTTTCGCCGCAGCAGATCGATGCACTGCCGCATCGCCCCGGCGTCGCTCCCCTTCGCCTCCGCGACCACGACTTTCGTGCCGCCGATGTCGATCGCGGCCGCGAGCAGTTCGTCGGGCGAGGCGCCCGCAGCGGCCGGCGCGGGCTTCGCCTTCTTGAGCTCGCGGAGCTCCTTGACCACGGTCGTGAGCCGATGGGCGAGTTCCTGCACGGGAACTTTAAGGGCCCCCGCGGCCTCGGCGACCGCCTGCTCGGCCTGGCGGAAGCGGTCGAGCGCCTTCGTGCCGGTCACCGCGGTGATCCGGCGAGTGCCGGCCGACACGCTCTCCTCGCCGACGATCCGCACGAGGCCGATCTGTCCGGTGCTCGACACGTGCGTGCCGCCGCAGAGCTCGCGGCTCACGCCGTCCATCGTCACCATCCGCACCACGTCGGGATACTTTTCGCCGAAGAGCATCATCGCCCCCTCGTGCCGGGCCTCGGCCAGCGGCAGGAGTCTGGCCGATACGGCCGCGGCGGCGAGCACCTGCTCGTTGACCATCGACTCGATGTTTCGCAGCGTGTCGGCGTCGATCGAGCTGGTGTGCGAGAAGTCGAACCGCAGCATGTCGGCATCCACCTTCGAGCCCTGCTGCACGGCATGCGAGCCGAGGTGATGCTGAAGGGCCGCGTGCAGGAGATGCGTGGCCGAGTGGGCCCGTCGAAGCGCGGCCCGCCGTCGCTCGTCCACCACCGCGGTCACGGCCTGGCCGAGATCGAGCCGCCCCTCCCGCAGATGGCCGACGTGGAGCATGAAGCCCCCTTCGCGATGCGTGTCGGTCACCTCGAACCGGCCGCCATGCCACTCGAGCCAGCCGGTGTCGCCCACCTGACCGCCCGACTCGCCATAGAACGGCGTGCGGTCGAGCACCACGGTCACCGGGTCGGCGTGCCCCACCTCCCGCAGCTCGTCGCAGAGCGCATGCTGCGCGATGATCCCGAGCACGCGGCCGTCGGCCCGGGTCGTGTCGTAGCCCACGAACTCGGAGCCGTGCATCGTCTTCTTGAGGGCATCGAGCGGCCCCGAGGTAAACACCTCGACGCGGCTGCCGGCGCCCGACCGCTGGCCGTGCTCGTCCATGGCCGCGCGGAAGCCGTCCCAATCGAACCGGCAGTTCCGTTCCGCGGCCAGCGTCTCGAGCAGCTCCGGGGGAAAGCCGTAGGTGGTGTAGAGCTCGGCCGCATCGCCGCCGGCCACCACCGCCTTGCCCGAAGAGCCGATCGCAGCGAAGAGCTTCTCGATCCGCTCGAGGCCGCCATCGATCGTCGCGAGAAACGAGGCCTCTTCCCGTTCGATCACGCTGGCGACGCGACCGACCGTTTCGGCCAGCTCGGGATAGGGTTTGGCCATCATCGCGGCCACCATGGGCGGCAGCTTGTGCAGGAACGGCTCCTGCATGCCCATCTGCCGGCCATCGAGCACGGCCCGCCGGAGGAGCCGCTTGACGACGTACTTCTCCTCGTTGTTTCCCGGCAGCACGTTCTCGTGGATCGCGAAGGTGCAGGCCCGCACGTGGTCGGCGATCCGCCGCATGCGGCGGCCGTCGTCGGTCATCGGCTCATACCGCCGCCCGCAGACGTCGGCCACGGCCTCGACGATCGGCCGCAGGATGTCGATATGGAAGTTCGAATCGACTCCCTGGAGCATGGCGCAGGTCCGCTCCAGCCCCATGCCCGTGTCGATGTTGCGGCTGGGGAGCGGGTGGAGGTTGTCCGGCGGCGGGCCCACGCGGTTGAACTGCGTGAACACGAGGTTCCAAATCTCCACATCGCTGCCGTCGGGCATCCGATAGAAGATCTCGCTGCACGGCCCACAGACTCCGTCGGGCCCCTGCGAGGGCGAACTGGCCGGCCAGAAATTGTCGTCTTCACCCATCCGCGTGATCCGCGCGGCCGGCACTCCGATCTCGTCGGCCCAGATGGCGAAGGCCTCGTTGTCGTCGTGATAGACGGTGATGGAAAGCTTCTCAGGGGCGATATTGAGCCAGTTCCGGGCCGTGAGAAACTCCCAGGCCCAGTGGATCGCCTCCCGCTTGAAGTAGTCGCCGAAGCTGAAGTTGCCGAGCATCTCGAAAAACGTGTGATGCCGTGGCGTGCGGCCCACGTTGTCGATGTCGCCCGTCCGCAGGCACTTCTGACAGGTGGTGGCCCGGGTGAACTCCAGCTTGCACTTGCCGAGGAAGTGGTCCTTGAACTGGTTCATGCCCGCAGGCGTGAAGAGCACCGACGGATCCCACCGCGGCACGAGCACATCGCTCGGGCGGCGGACGCAGCCCTTCGATTCGAAGAATGCGAGGTAGGCTTCGCGGAGGTCGTCGGCCTTCATCTGGGCAGGGGCTCCCGGGGGTCGTTCGGCGATCGAAAAGCCGAACTATACACGCCTCCGCCCCCACGCGGGATGCGGGTTTCGCGCACGAGAGGAACCCCGGAAACAGCACCACCCACGGTGGCCGCTTGGGTCGGCCACGCGCGGGTGGGGGAGCGTGCTGGTCGAAAGGAACCGCAGGCAGACGGGGCGACAGCGACTACTCGCCGCCGGATTCGCTCGCCATGGCGATTACGGTGTCCTTGGCGGCCAGGATCTTCTCGCGAAGTTCCTGGGCAACCTTCGGATTCTCCTTGAGGAACAGTCGGGCCTTTTCACGCCCCTGGCCAAGGTGCACGTCGCCATACCGCAGCCAGGTGCCGGTCTTGTCGACGAGCTTGGCGGCGACGGCGAGGTCCAGGATGTCGCCCTCGATGCTGATACCGTTGGCGTGCATCATGTCGAACTCGGCGATCCGGAACGGCGGGGCCACCTTGTTCTTCACCACCTTCACCTTCACCCGCTGGCCCACGACGTCTTCGCCGTCCTTGAGCTGGCCGATCCGGCGAACGTCGATTCGGCAGGAGGCATAGAACTTGAGCGCCCGGCCGCCCGGCGTGGTTTCCGGGCTGCCGAACATCACGCCGATCTTTTCGCGGATCTGATTGATGAAGATCACGGTCGTCTTGCTCTTGGCGATGGCTCCCGTGAGCTTTCGCATGGTCTGGCTCATGAGCCGGGCCTGCAGACCCACGAACGAGTCACCGATTTCACCGTCGAGCTCCTTCTGCGGCACGAGGGCCGCCACGGAGTCGATGACGATGATGTCAACGGCATTGCTCTTGATGAGCAGTTCGCAGATGTGCATCGCCTCTTCGCCGCTGGTCGGCTGGCTGACGAGCAGATTTTCCAGCGAGATGCCGAGCTTCTTTGCCCAGCTCGGGTCGAGGGCATGCTCGGCGTCGATGAACGCCGCCACGCCACCGTTCCCAGACATGCCGGGAGACCGCTGGGCCGCGGCCACCGCGTGCAGGGCAAGCGTCGTCTTGCCCGACGACTCCGGCCCGAAGACCTCGATGATGCGGCCTCGCGGAAAGCCCTTGCCGCCGAGGGCGAGGTCTACCGACAGACTGCCCGAAGAGATGCCCTCGATCGGTGCCTGGGCCTCCACACCGAGCGGCATGATCGATCCCTCGCCGAACTCCTTCTCGATCTGGGAGAGGGTGTTTCGCAGCGTGGGGTTGGCGTCAAGGAAGGAATGCCCTTCCTTCGCGGCCTTCTTCGCCCCCCTGCCCTCGTCGAGCTTGGCCTCCTTGGTGGCCTTCTCCTTCGCGTCCTTCGCTTCTTTTGCCATCCGTCCGTTCACTCCTGCTGTTGCCATGACCATGGCGCCTGCCTCCCACGCTTCCCGGCACCTCGTCGGGGTGGTTGCTTCGCCACCATGAATCGAGCGATTTGCCGCGGAACCGAACACTGAACGACGGTATAGTATCGGCTTCGCCCCAGGCGTGCAAGCAGATTTTTTGGACGGCCGTACAGTCGGCCTGGCGTGCGTTTCGCACCTGCCCCCCCAGTGAGGTGCCAGCTTTTAAGCTAGGGATTCACCGGTCGTGACGCGGCCGACACGGCGGGCAACGGCACTTTAGTTCCGGCCGCGAATGCCGTAGCGGTTGCGGATGAGCCGCAGAAACCATGCCTCCGGGAGAACCTTCCGCAGCGCCATGAGCAGCGGGGCGGGCGGTGCGACCGGATAGCGGAGCCGCCAGCTGCGATCCGTGATCGCGCGGACGATCGTGTCGGCCACGACCTCCGGCCTGCTGCCGCCACGACCGCCCGCCAGCGAGATCACCTCGCAGCGGGCGACGAGGTCGTCGTAGCCCGCGCCTGGCGGCGGTGCGATCGGCTCACGGCTGCGGCCGTAGAACTCCGTGCGGATCGCACCGGGCTCGACGAGCCGTATGCGGATGCCGAACGGCCGCAGCTCGAAGGCGAGCGATTCGCTGAACCCCTCCACGGCCCACTTCGTGGCGTGGTAGATGCTGTAGAGCGGAAACGTCACACGGCCCCCCATCGACGACACCTGCACGATCGTGCCGCTCCCCTGACGCCGCATCACGGGGATCGCGGCCCGCGTGACCCGCATCAGCCCGAACACGTTGGTTTCGAACTGCCGGCGGATCGTCGCATCGTCGCCCCCCTCGAACACTCCGTCCACCGCGTAGCCCGCGTTGTTGACGACGGCGTCGAGGCGGCCGAACCGGCCCACCGTGGCCGCCACCGCCGCGGCGACGCTGTCGTCGTTCGTGACGTCGAGCGGCAGCACGATCACGCCGGGGAGCGTGGCGAGGTCTGCGGCATCGTCCGGCCGCCGCATCGTCGCCGCCACCTGCCAGCCCCGCGCGGCACACGCGGCGACGGTCGCGCGGCCGATGCCGGATGAAGCCCCGGTGACGAGAACGGCTAGGGAAGGCATGGCGTCGAGTCTGTTCAGGAACCTGAAAACCGGTCACAACATAACCTGTTTGGGCCCGCCGCACTGTCGAGCCCGGCCGGAACCATGCCATGACCGAACGCCGCACCGACCTCGACGCCCTCCGTGGATTCGCGATGGCGCTCGGCATCGCCGTGCACGCGAGCCTGGCCTTCTGCCAGGCCCCATGGCCGGTGCACGACACGCGGCCGAGCGGCCTGCTGCCGCTGCTGTTCCTCGTCATCCACGGCTTCCGCATGCCGCTCTTCTTTCTGTTGAGTGGCTACTTCACGATGCTGGTCTACCGTCGCCGAGGCCTCGCGAGCCTGCTCCAGCAGCGGTTCGCGCGGATTGCCGTGCCCCTCGCGCTCGCGATGGCGACGATCGGGCCGATCGACGCCGCGATTCAGCGCCACGCCATGCGCTCGATTCGGCCCGAGCCGGCGATCGCGGAGATGTTCG
>JBILVW010000198.1:0-5631 GCA_044370205.1 Pirellulales bacterium
CCCGTTTCGGACGGCGCCGCCGGCCGGGCCGTTGAACCTCGAGCCGCCGCCGGGGGTCGCCACGCCGGCGCACATGCTCCCGCAGACATCGGCGGTGCCTCCTGCTCCGTCCTACGCCGATCTTGACGGCCGCAAGATGGCGGCTTCGCTCGAGCGGGGCCGGCAGGAGTCGCAGCTGATGCAGGATCAGATCGCGGCGCTTCGCGACCAGCTCGCGAGCACCTCGACGCAGCTGGCACAGGCGCGTTCCGCGGGCATGCCACCGACATCGGGCGACGGTGGAGCCGGTACGCCGGCGACGGCAGCCTCGGCCAACTCGTCAGCTGCGCTCCGGTCGGCCATGAGCCAGTTGGCGCTGACCGGTGTCGATGCCCGATTCGACGGCGCGGTCGTGCGGCTCGACGTGCAGGCTGAGAAGCTGTTCGAGCCGGGCACGGCCAATCTGCTGCCGGGAGGCGCAGCGATTCTCACCCAGGTGGCCGGCGAGCTCGATCGGGTCTATCCCGGCCACTTCGTGGGCATCGAGGGGCACATCGACACGGAGCCCCTGGTGAATGCCTCGTGGGCCTCGCCGCACCAGCTCACCGCCGCGCGGGCGGCCGCCGTGTTCGACTTCTTCACCACCCGCACGCGGCTTCGCGAGGCACAGCTGTTTCTCGTCGCCCACGGTTCCAATCATCCGCTCGTCTCGAATGCCACCGCGGCCGGCCGCACCCGCAACCGCCGCATGGAGCTGGTGATCTATCCGGAAGTCGCGGCGACCTCCGCGCCGTGACCGCGGATCGCGAGCCGGGTATGATCGGGCCATGATCACGATCGTGGATTACGGCAGCGGCAACCTGCGGAGCGTGCAGAAGGCGTTCGAGCGGCTCGGCGCCGCGGCCACGATCACCGACGACCCCAATCGGGTCGCCGAGGCCGAACGGCTCGTCCTCCCCGGCGTGGGCGCCTTCGGCGATGCCATGCGGGAGCTCGACGCCCGCGGCCTCGTGGAGCCAATTCAGGCCCACGTCAGGGCCGACCGCCCCTTTTTCGGGATCTGCATGGGTCTCCAGCTCCTCTTCGAGACCGGCTGGGAAGGCGGCCGTCACACCGGGCTGGGGCTGCTGGAGGGCGACGTCGCCCGCTTCGACATCGCGCCAGAACTGAAAGTGCCGCACATGGGCTGGAACACGGTCGCCTGGCGAGGCGCTCTGGCCGCGAAACCGCCCGTGGCCGACGGGAGCTTCTTCTACTTCGTCCACTCCTACCACGCCCAGCCACGCGACGCATCGGTCATCGCGGCCGTCACCGACTACGGCGGCCCCTTCTGCGCGGCGGTCGCCCGCGGCCGGCTGTTCGCGACGCAATTCCACCCCGAAAAGAGTCAGCGCCTGGGGCTCGAGTTGCTCGGCTCGTTTCTCGCCCCGACCTGACAGTACCCCGCCGCCCTGACACCCCTCCGGAGATCCTCACCGATGGAACTGTGGCCCGCGATCGACCTGCGTGGAGGACGCTGCGTGCGGCTCCTCCAGGGTGACTACGATCGCGAAACTGTCTTCGGCGAGGATCCCGTCGCCATGGCCCGCGAGTTCGTCGCCGCTGGCGCGAAGCGGCTCCACATCGTGGATCTCGACGGCGCGAAGGCCGGCGCTCCCGTGCAGGCCGAGCTCGTGGGCCGGATGGTGGCGGCCACCGGCGTGCCCTGCCAACTCGGCGGCGGCGTCCGTTCCCGCGACACGGCGGCCGCCTATCTCGCCGCTGGCGTCGGCCGCGTGATCATCGGCAGTCTCGCCATCGAAGAGCCCGAGGCATTCACGTCGCTCGTCAACGAGTTTCCGCATCGCGTGGTGCTCGGCCTCGACGCCCGTGACGGCCGCGTGGCAGTCCGCGGCTGGCTGGAAACGAGCGGCGCCCTCGCCGTCGAGATCGCCGCCCGACACGCCCACCTCCCGCTCGCCGCGATCGTCTACACCGACATCGCCACCGACGGCATGCTCTCCGGCCCCAACCTCCCGGCCCTCCGCGAGATGATCGCCGCGACTCCCCTGCCAGTGATCGCCTCGGGCGGCATCGCCGGCGCCGACGACATCCGTAGTGTCGCCGAGATCAACGCCGCCGGCTGCATCGTGGGCAAGGCCCTCTACGCCGGCGCCGTCACCCTCCCCGCCGCCCTCGCCGCCGCCGGCGAGTAAGCCACCCGACGGTCATCGGCGCGTCATAGGTCAACTCGCCCAACCCGGCTTCGAGTGACCCGTACCCCGCTCGCCGGACGCTCGCTTCGGGCATCCCTGCCCTTCGCTCGCTCGATGGCGGCTGCGCTCTCGGCATCCTGCCTTCGCTTGCCGCCAACGCCGGCGAGCGGGGTACGGGTCACCCGAAGCCTGCCTCTTCTTGAGTGGACGAAGGCTCGGGCCTGCATATGCCCTCTCGCGGGCTATGGAAGCGAGCGTAGGCAGGATGCCGAAGCGAAGCGGACATGCAGTGAGCGGAGGGCATGGATGCCCGCAGCGAACTTCCGCGAGAGGGCATGTGCAGGCCCGAGCCGGGGTATCATCAGCCGGCCATGGCCGCAGAGTCAGCCGAGCTTTCCCGGACTCCCGGCGGGGGCGGTCGTGCGGCCACAAACCCCGAACAACCCTCAATTCCGGCCCGCCGGCCCGCCGATGGACGAGGGCATTGTTTGCCGGGGTTCCGGCCCGCCTTTACCATCGAAGTTCATGGCCACTGACGTGCGGATCAAGGAACAGCTGCCCGAGCTCACGCGGCGGATCGTGGAGACGTATCAGGACGTCCCGACGATCAACTACCTCGGTCACTGCCCGCTCCCGAATTACGAGTCGATCGTCGCCTGCTGCGAGGATCTCAAGGAGATCCTCTATCCGGGCTATCGGCGGCGGGAGAACCTGCACCTCGGCAACGTCACCTACCACGTCGGTGACCTGATCGACGGGCTGCACGACAAGCTCACCACGCAGATCGGCCGGGCCCTGAGGCACAGCCTGTCCGCGCAGCGGCTGGCAGCCGAACAGGGGGTCGAGGTGCCGGCGGCGCCCGACTCCGTGCAGCAATGCACCGAGGAGGCCGACTTCGAGGCTCTCGGCCAGGCGAAGGCCGTGGAGTTCTTGGAGCGGATTCCGGAGCTGCGGCGGGTGCTGGCGACCGACGTACAGGCGGCCTACGACGGCGATCCGGCCGTTCGCACGCTCGACGAGATCATCTTCTGCTATCCGGGGCTCGAGGCGGTCACGATCCACCGGCTGGCTCATATTCTCCACCGGCTCGAGGTGCCGCTCATCCCGCGGATGATGACCGAGTGGGCCCACGCCCGCACCGGCATCGACATCCATCCGGGGGCCACGATCGGCGACCACTTCTTCATCGATCACGGCACCGGCGTGGTGATCGGCGAGACCTGCGAGATCGGGAGCCGCGTGAAGCTCTATCAGGGCGTGACGCTCGGGGCGCTCTCGTTCCAGACCGACGCCGACGGGCACCTCGTGCGGGGCACGAAGCGGCATCCGACGATCGAGGACCGCGTGGTGATCTATGCCAACGCGACGGTGCTCGGCGGCGCGACCGTCATCGGCCACGATTCCGTGATCGGCAGCAACGTGTGGCTCACCCGGTCGATCGATCCCCACACGACAGTCGTGCTCGAGAAGCCCAAGCTCCGGATGCGGGGCGAAGCCCCCGAGCCCGGCATCGACTGGCAGATTTAGCGGGGGCCAAAGCCGGCTCGCGGGCGGCATGAGTTGCCTCGCTGGCGGCCGCACGCCACGCTCGGCATCCTCACGCCGACCCTCTCGCCTTCCCTGCCAGGCCTGTCATGCCGTCGCGCCCACCATGCGGCGGAGTACGTCGACGACGTCGAGCAAGGCGCCGGCCTGGGCGGAGAGTTCCTCGGCGGCGGCGGAGCCCTCTTCGGCCCCCGATGCGGCCTCCTGAGTCACCTTCTCGATCTGCTCGAGCGCGGCGCCGATCTGATCGACGGAGCGGAGCTGCTCGCGGCTGCCGGTGTGCACGTCGTCGACGAGCCCGCGAACCGACGCCGAACGCTCGGCAAGGGCGTCGATCGCAGTGGTGACCTCCCCCATCTTTCGGCGACCTGCCTGCGAGCGAGACAGCGATTCGCCGATGAGAGCGGCTGTCTCGCGGGCGGCCTGGGCCGACCGCTGGGCGAGGCTGCGCACCTCGTCGGCCACGACCGCGAAGCCGAGGCCCGCCTCGCCGGCCCGCGCCGCCTCCACGGCGGCGTTGAGGGCGAGGATATTGGTCTGGAAGGCGATCTCGTCGATCACCTTGTTGATCGTCGAAATGCGGGTTGCCGCCGCGTCAATGTCACCGATCGCCGTGACCAGTTCAGCGACGAGGCCGGCGGCCGCACGAAACTGATCCTGCTCCTGACCGACGAGCTCGTTCGCCTCCCGCGCCCGACGGGCGTTGTCGTTGGCCATGCCGCTGGTCGTGCGAGCCGCGCGGCCGCTCTCCTCTACGGCCGTCAACTGCTCGGCGGTGCCCTGGGCCAGTGACAGGCTGGCCGCCGCCACCTGGGCCGCCCCTGTGCCCACGTTGGCGGCCGTCATCGAAAGCTCGTCGATCGCCCGTCGTACGGATCGCGCATGACCGCGAATGGCGAGCCACACCGTCACGGCCGCAAGCGTCGCCAGGCCGACCACGAGCATCATGAGCAGGTCGCCGCGGCGGCGGGCGGCGGCCACGGAGGCAGCCGTCCGCTCGTCGAGCAACCTTTCGAACTCACCGATCGGCGCCATGATCGCGGCCTTGTCGGCGTGATACTTCTCGTCGTGCATGATCCGCCTGGCGAGCTCCGGATCAGAATCGCCACGCCGTGTGTAGCCCCCCTGACCATCGTCGAAGAGACCCTTCACGGCATTCATGGCGACCGTCTCGGTCGTCACGAGCGCATTGGAGTTGTCTTCGGCCCGCTTGAGACAGGCGAACTCGGCGGCCGTGAATCCCTGCCGCTCCATGAGCGTCCGCAGCGCGACGCGGCGGCCGTCCTCGCGGGGGGCGGTGCCGTTGCGAACCGCCAGCACGTCCGCGAACTGCCGCTCGAATTGCGGATCACCGGTGACCACGTACGTGCGGGCCAGCCGCGTGAGTTCGTCGGAGCTCCGCCGCAGCTCGTGGGCAAGTCGGTACGAGTCATAGCGGTTGAGCTGGGCCCGATTGAGAATGGACTGATTCACGAAGGCCAGCAGAACCAGGGCCACGAGCCCGACGACGGGCCCCACGGCCAACAGCTTGAGACGTTGTATCGTGTTCATGAAGACTTTCCGGCGACATCGGACGCAAGCAATCTTAGGTTACGTTCCGGGCCCGGCTGCCGCCGGCTCGGGGGGCCGCAGGCCGGTCATTTCGAAGCTAGGATTCAGGCATGGTTTCCCCCACCTCCCCACTGCCGCCAGCCGAGAACGCCCGCTGCCTGCTCGACCAGGTCGGGCTGGAACTGGCGTTTCTCGACCTCGCTGCCAGCGGTGGCGGGGCGGCCGGAGCCAGCCTTCTCGGACTTGTCGACCAGCTGCGACCGGCTGCTGAGTCCGCCCCCGAGCCGATCCCGAGCCTCATCGCCACGGCCCTCGGCTGGATGGCTCGGCTGCCGCACGCGCCGCCTGCCGAGGTCGCGGT
>JBILVW010000199.1:0-5617 GCA_044370205.1 Pirellulales bacterium
TTCGCGTGCCCACGGTCCAGCCGCGCGCCACGGCATCGGGGCCGCGGAGCGGCTCTTCGAGCGCCCGCACCGTGTCGGCGGCGAGGGCTCGCAGGGGCGTGATCCACACCACGCGCAGGCCGGCGGGGGGCGCGGGGGTGGCGGCATCGACAACCTGCGTCCGCGCGATCGCCCCGAGCCAGGCCGCGAGCGTCTTGCCCGTGCCCGTCGGCGCGTGGAGCACGCCGCTCTCGCCCGCGGCGAACGCCCGCCACACGTCCTCCTGAAATGGAAACACGCTCCAGCCGCGGCCCGCGAACCAGTCGTGAACGCCAGTCAGGCCCGTGCCGTCAGGGTGGCTGGCCCGCGTGCGGGGGCGATACGTCGCCGGCCGCTTGGACAGCCGTTTGGACAATGGCTTACGAGGCATCGAAGTCCGTCTACGGTCGGCAAAAACATCGGTGCGGCCGCGGCCGCCGTCCGATGCGTACGTGCAACACAATCCAAATCTTGACAGGGTTTCGAGGGCAGAGCTACCTTCTCATCGCTCTCTCCCGGGAGCCCTTGGCCCGTCGAGTGCAGATCGCTCTTCCGGCCCTGGCCCACCTTGCTTGCCGATCCGTTTCGTTGTCGCGGATAGCGTCGTCTCCCTTGGCTTCGGCCTCTCGAGGGGGAGACTGCGGCGTCTCTCTCCTCACGAAGTCCCCCTTTCATGGCTCAGATCATCCTCTCTTCGTCGGCCGCTCACGATGCAGGCACCGAGAAGATCCATCTGGCGGGGGGCGTCACGGTGTTCGGCCGCGATGACGACTGCGACGTCGTGCTCCGCGACGTGCACTGCTCCCGTCGCCACATAGAGATTCGCAGCATCGGCGACAGGTATGTCCTGCGAGACCTGGACAGCACCAACGGCGTGCTCCTCAACGGCCAGCGCGTGGTGGCGGACTGCCAGCTGCGCGAGGGGGACGTGATCGAACTGGGAATGACGCGGCTGTGCTTCCAGCCCGATCGACTCGAGAAAGAGCCGCCGGCGACCGCGGTGCTTCCGGTCGTCGATAGCGATGACATCCCGACGGAAGTCTTCCCGCGGCCGCGCACGATGCCGCGGCCCGCGCGTTCGCAGAACACCCTGGCGTTCGTCGTGATGGCCGCCCTGGTGGCGGTGATCGCCGGACTGGGCATGCAGCCCACGGTCCGGCAGAGGCTGTTCCCGCTCGCGACGGCCGCCGGGAAGACGTCGGCTGAACCGCGGTCGAAGGCCGGCGCTGTCGATCGGCCTGCGGCCGACGAGGTGCCGCACGATCCGGCCGCGATCTCGCACGTCGCGCCGGCTCCGTCGCGCATCGCGGCCGCCCCGTCGCGACTGCCGACGCGGGCTCCCGACGGCCGCGCGGCGAACACGCCGGTCACACGACCGCAACCCATGCCCCCCGGCCCGGCGACTCTGGAAAACCTCCTCGAGCAGGTCCCGGCCGAACCTCCGACCGCCGCGCCGACGGCGGTCGCCTCGCGCGGCAATGTCCAGGAGGCTGCATCTCGGCCGCCCGCCCCCCCCAAGACAAGCGCGGCCGCGGGCGCCTCCAGCCCGCCGTCCGATGCGTCGGCGCCGAGTCGTCCGGCCGCCCCGCCTCGGGCCGACAGACCCGAGGCCGGCGTTCAACCGCGGGCCGCAGCCGTGACCGCGGAGCGGCTCGCCGTGCCGCCCGACGACGAGGTCGAGCGCGAAATGCGGGCTATCAAGAAAACGTTCGGGGACAATTTTTCGGCGAGGGCTGACCTCGCCAGGCTGCTCGCGAAGATCCGTTCCGCCGACCGGCACTCCGACAATGCGGCGAAGACGTTCGCGTTGCTGGTCACGGCCGAGCGCGAGGCGATTCAAGCCGAACTCTACCGCGATGCGATCGACTGCCTGCGACTGAGGTCCGACATTTTCGACCTCGACGAACTCCCCGCCCGAATCGACCTGCTGCGAGAAGCATCCGAGGAGTCTGTGGGCCCCTCCAGCGAAGTCTTCGACCTCGCGATGGCGACGGCTTTCGAAGCCGTGCGGGCCGAGCGATTCGACGTCGCGCTCAAGGCCGCCCACGTGGCGGAGAAACTCGCCGAATCCATCGAACAGTCGGCGCGGCAGCAGGTCGTGGTCAGACAGTCCGCCGCGGAGCCGGCGCGAGACGGTCGACCCGTCGATTTCAGTGGTCCAGCGTCCGCGATGCCGTCGGGAGCGGGCGCCCTCGCGGACGCGGGGCGGTGGGTTGCCATGGCCCAGCAGCTGCGGAAACGGATCCTCGAAGCCAAGCGGCTCCGGGCAAAATACGTCGACGCCTGCGAGGAGCTTCGCGAATCGCCACACGACAAGTCGGCCTCGGAAATCGTCGGCAAGTATCTCTGCTTCGTGAAGGAGGACTGGCGGGCGGGTATTCCCGCGCTGGCGACGGGACGGAGCACGGCCCTCGGCGAATTGGCGGCACGCGAACTGGCGCTCGGCCGAGAACGAGGGGCGGATCCGCAGGCGGCGTTCGCGCTGGCCGGCGAATGGTGGACGCTCGCCGAGCGAGGGATTCGCGCAAGCGGTCTGCCGGCGGGCAGCAGTGAGATCCTCAGGTCACACGCGGCCGAAATCTACGAGCGGATTCTCGATCAGCTGACCGATCCGGTCGATGCGGCCGTGGCGGAGAATCGCGTGGCGGCCGCCAAGGCGACGTCCGGATCGGACGAGGAAGAGGGCGAATTCGACGCGCCGTGAGCCTACCGGCCCGAGCGACGAGCGCGATGCATGAGGCCTCCCCTCGGTCTTCACGCGGTCGGCGGGTCGATCATGCGTTCGATGTCGTCGAGCGTGCCGGCGTCGGCAGGCTGCTTGTCACGCCGCCAGCGGACGATTCGCGGGAACCGCACGGCCACGCCCGACTTGTGCCGTGTCGAATGGCTCACGCCCTCGAAGGCGAGCTGAAACACGAGCGTGGGCGTGCAGATCCGGACGGGGCCGTGCTTCTCGATCGTCGTGGCCCGCACGATCCGATCGACCTCCACGATCTCGGAGTCGGCGAGGCCCGAGTAGGCCTTCGCGATCGTGACGAGCCTGCCGTCGTGCCAGACGCCGAGGGTGTAGTCGCTGTGGAGGCCGGCGCGGCGGCCGTGGCCGGCCTGGGCGTAGAGCAGCACGGCGTCGATCTCGAGCGGCTCGATTTTCCACTTCCACCAGTCCCCCTTCGTGCGGCCCACGGCGTAGGGGCTCTCGCGCCGCTTGAGCATGAGGCCCTCGACGCCCCGGTCCCGAGACTCGGCCCGCTGGGCAGCGAGCGTCGGCCAGGAATCACCACACACCAGCGGCGAGAGAAACGGTCCGGGATCGGTGACGCCGCCGGTCACGAGCACGTCGGCGAACGACCGCGGCACCAGGCTCGCCAGCATGCGGCGCCGCTCCGCGAGTGGACGGTCGCGCAGATCGCTGCCCTCGGCCTCGAGCAGGTCGTAGGCTACGAAGGAGCAGGGGATGTCGGCGAGGATCTTCTTCGTGACGCGGCGGCGACCGGCCCGCTTCGAGAGCGCCGCGAATCCGAGGAGGCGGCCGTCTCGGACCGCGAGCAGCTCGCCGTCGAGCACCGTGCCCGCAGGGAGCGAGTGGCCGGCGGCGACGATCTCAGGGAACGCCTCGTTCATCAGTTCCTCGCCGCGGCTCCAGACCGTGACGTCGTCGCCACGCCGCACGATCTGGGCCCGCATTCCGTCCCACTTCCACTCGGCCTGCCACTCCGTGGCGGGACCGAGCGCCGTGGAGACGCCCTCGATGTCGCTGCGGTCGAGCGGCGAGGCGAGAAAGAATGGATACGGGCGACGGTCGTCGGCCGCCGAGGGCTCGGGGGCGAGCAGCCGGGCGAAGGCAACCCCATCGGCGACGGCATCCCCCATCAGCCGATGGGCCATCACGGCCGGATCGACACCCGCGACCTCGGCCAGCGCCCGGGCCACGAGCGTTCGCGACACGCCCACCCGCAGGCCGCCGGTGAGCAGCTTGTGCCAGACGAGCCGCTCGCGGGATGCCAGCCGCCGCCACGCGGCCGTCACGACCTCGCGTTTGCGGTCGTCGTCGGCACCTCTGAGCTCGTGGATCGTCGTCTGCATCACCTCGGCGAGACCGGGAGTCGTGCCGGCGACCGCGTCGGTGGCCGGAGCCGGCAGGAGCAGGGCGAGGGTCTCGGCGAGGTCGCCGACGTGGGCGTAGCACTCCTCGACGAGCCAGAGCGGCAGGTCCGTCGCGGCGGCGGCCCACTCGCGAAGCTGCGTGGTGGAGACGGCCCGCAGCTGGCGTTCACCGCAGAGCACGGACAGGGCGCAGGCGGCGTCGTCGGGCTGCGCCGTGGCGAAGAAGTCCCGCAGGGCGGCGATCTTCTCGGTGGTGCTCGTGGTGCCGTCGAGCCGCCAGTAGAGAGCGGTGAAGTCGTTCATGCGTCGACCTCATCGGGCACGTCGGGTTCGCCTTCGCCGGTGAACCGCGTCGGCAGCACGGAGGCGTCGTAGCCGCGTTCACAGAGCAGGCGGGCGAGGGAGTCGGTGAAGCCATGCGTCACGAGCACGCGGCGGGCCCGCGAGGCCTCGATCGCCTGGATAAGACCGGGGAAGTCGGCGTGGTCGGAGACGACGAAGCCCCGCTCGAAGCCGCGGCGGCGCCGGATGCCACGGATCATCATCCAGCCCGAGGCCATCGCCACGCTCGATTCGCCGAAGAGTCGCAGCCATGAACTGCCCAGCACGCTCGGCGGCGCGATCACGAGGGCCCGGCCGTCGCCCACACGGCGGGCCCGCGGCGGCACGCGGTCGATCGACGGCAGCCTCACGCCACTGGCCCGGTAGGCCTCGACCAGTTTCATGACCGCGCCGTGGGCCACGATCGGCCCGATCGATGGATCGACCATCGCGGCCAGCCGCTGCGCCTTGCCGAGGGCGTAGGCCAGGATCACGCTCGTGCGGCCGGCGTCGCGATTGGCCCGCCACCACTCGTTGATGCCGGCGGCGATCGTCGCCGGCTCCTGCCAGCGGTAGACGGGCAGGCCGAACGTCGATTCCGAGATGAAGACGTCGCATTCGACGGGACGGAACGGGGCGCAGGTGGGATCGGGCTGCAGCTTGTAGTCGCCGGTGACGACCCAGGTGATGCCCTGATGCTCGATCCGCACCTGTGCCGAGCCGAGCACGTGGCCGGCCGGATGGAGCGACACGTTGACGCCATTGAGTGTCACCGACTCGCCGTCGCGGAGCGTGTCGATCGTGGCCGAGTTGCCGAGCCGGGCCTGCATCACCAGCTTGCCGGGGGCCGCGCAGAGATACCGCTCGCAGCCTCCGCGGGCGTGATCACCGTGGGCGTGCGTGATGATCGCGCGGGGCACCCGCCGCCACGGATCGACGTAAAAATCACCCTGCGGGCAATAAAGTCCCGAGTCGGTCACCTCCAGCAGGTCGCGCATGCCCGCGATTGTCGCTCACCGCGGAAGACGGGCAAAGCGGCCGTAGCCGATTTCGGGAGGGGGTGACGGTGCCGGGGCAACGCGTCCGCGGCTTCCGCCGCGGGATCCCCTCGCTCGCGCTCGGGGCTTCTATCGAGCCAGGGGATCAAACCCGCATGTCATAGAAGCCCCGAGCG
>JBILVW010000200.1:0-5580 GCA_044370205.1 Pirellulales bacterium
GCCTCACGCTCCCGAGCAGCCCGAGCCGCTCGATGCTGTGCTCTCCGATCTCGACCGCGTGATCGTGCCGGGGCTCACGCACTGGCAGCACCCGTCGTTCTTCGCCTACTTCCCGGCGAGTGCGAGCGGGCCGTCGATCCTCGGCGATCTGCTGGCTGCCGGCCTCGGCGTGCAGGGCATGCTCTGGTCCACTTCGCCCGCCTGCACCGAACTCGAAACCCATATGCTCGACTGGCTGCGGGAGCTGCTCGGCCTGCCTGATCGGTTCGCGAGTGCCGGTGGGGGCGGCGGCGTGATCCACGACTCCGCCTCCAGCGGCCTGCTCTGTGCGCTGCTGGCCGCCCGTGAGCGGGCGACCCGTCGCCACACGAATCGCCACGGAATGTCGCAGGCCGATCAGCCACTCGTGGCCTACGCCAGCGTTGATGCGCATTCGAGCTTCGAGAAAGGGGCGCGGATCGCAGGCCTCGGCAGCGAGTGGGCCCGACGGATTCCGACCGATGAACGCGGCCGCATGGATCCGACAGCGCTCGCCGCCGCGCTCGCCGCCGACGCCGCCGCTGGCCGCATCCCCTGCTTCGTCTGCGCGACGGTCGGCACGACGGCGTCCGGAGCGATCGATCCCGTGCCCGAGATCGCGGCCATTGCCTCGCGGCACGCCGCCTGGCTGCACGTCGATGCAGCATGGGCCGGCGCCGCTGCGATCTGTCCGGAACTGCGGTCTCCGCTCGTCGCCGGCGCCGCAGCCGCCGACAGTTGGGGCTTCAATCCACACAAGTGGCTGCTCGTCAACTTCGACTGCCACGCCCTCTGGGTCGCCGATCGGCGGCCGCTCCTCGATGCGCTCGCCGTCCGGCCCGACTACCTCCGCAACGCCGCCAGCGAGAGCGGCCACGTGATCGACTACAGCGACTGGCAGGTGCCCCTGGGCCGGCGGTTTCGGGCTCTCAAGCTCTGGCTCGTGCTGCGGATGATCGCCGCCGAGCCGCTCCGGGCCAGGATTCGCGAGCATGTCGGCTGGGCCCGGGAGTTCGCCGGCTGGGTCGCGGCTGATCCGCGGTTCGAGCTTGTCGCCACGCCGAGCCTGAGCCTCGTCTGCTTCGCTGTGCGGACAGGCGATGCCGCCTCGCGGGCCCTGCTCGACCGGCTCAACACCGGCGGCACCGCGTTTTTGAGCCACGCCACGATCCAGGGCCGGTTCGCCCTCCGCCTGGCCGTGGGCAGTGCCCTCACCGAGCGGCGGCACGTGGTCGCCGTCTGGAACGAGATTTCCCGGCTGGCCGACGAGGCCGCACAGTCCCCCTGAACCCCGTGGCCGGTCGTGGCCGTTTTTCGGTGCATTTCCTGCACATCCGGTGCCGAAAGAGATGCCGGGCTGAACCATCCTTCCCAGACCTGCGTAGGATTCGGAGCGACCCTGCCTTGCCCGGCCTGTATCACCGGGCGGCGGGGGAGCGGCTGAAACGCGCACCAGGGGAGTAGCAACCATGGCACGCAAAGAATCACTCCTGAATCTGAGGGCGATCCTCGTGCGGCGGCGGGATGCCCTGCGCAGCGCGCTGGCCGGCGACCTCACCCTGCTGAAGGAGCTCCGGAGCGAGTCGCCCGGCGACGTCATCGACGCTGCCTACGACTCGGCCCAGGATGAGATCAATTCGCAGCTGGCGGAGGTCGAAAGCCGGGAGCTCGCCCATATCGAGAACGCCCTCGACCGGATGAAGGTCGGCAAGTACGGCCTCTGCGAGGTGTGTGGCGGCAAGATCCCGATGGTCCGGCTCAACGCCCTGCCCTATGCCACGATGTGCATCGACTGCCAACGGGAGTCGGAGCGATCGGGCGGCGGATTCCGCCGTGAGGCGGAGGAACGGAGCGAAGAGGCGGTCGGCGGCGAATTGGAGCTGTAGCCAGAGCGAGGTCTCCGGCGCTCCGATCGGGGCCGCGCGTGCTATGCTTCGAGAGCGGGCAGCCCGACCGGGCCGCCCGCCTCCTCGAAGGTGCTCCCATGCCGGCCCCTTTTCAGCCCTTCGGCTCCTCTGCCCACTTGCTCGCCGTCTGCGTCTGGGCCCTGGCGGCGGCCCCGCTTGCCGCCGAGGAGCCCCGGCTGGCCCCGATCCAGGCCTCGGCAGGCCAAGACGATCGGGTCGATCCGATGCGGCCCGCGCGGCTCTCGGCGTCGGAACGCGACCGACTCTATGACCAGGCCGCCCGCGATGCCGAGCACCTCGAGCAGCAGGGGCGGCAGCTGCGGCGACTCGCCCAGCTGGTGAAGCCCACGGTCGTCCACATCGACGCCCGCAAGCCGCTGCTCAAGCCCCGCGGCGGCAAGACCACCGAGGCCGAGACGGGATCGGGCGTGATCTGCGAGATCGCCGGCCGCACCGTCGTGCTCACCAACCGCCACGTCGTCGCCCGCTCCGAACTCGACGACATTGCGATCTCGCTGGCCGACGGCCGGGAGCTGCGTCCGCGGCGGCTCTGGTCGGATGCCGGCACCGACCTGGCCGTGATGGAGATCGCGGGCGACGATCTCGAGACCGCGAGGCTGGCCACGACCGACGACATCGACATCGGCGATACGGTGATCGCGATCGGCAGCCCCTTCGGCCTGGCCCACTCGCTCACGCTCGGCATCGTGTCGGCCAAGGGCCGGCGTGACCTCGAGCTCGGCGACGGAGCGGTGAAATTCCAAGACTTCATCCAGACCGACGCCGCCATCAACCCCGGCAACAGCGGTGGGCCGCTCGTCAACCTGCGGGGCGAGGTGGTCGGCCTCAACACCGCGATCGCCAGCAGCTCCGGCGGCAGCGAGGGCGTGGGCTTCGCGATCCCGATCCCGATGGTGTCGTTCGTGGCCCGCCAGCTGGTCGAGCATGGCTCCGTCTTGCGGGCCTATCTGGGCGTCTCGCTCGACAAGGACTTCACGCAGGAAGAGGCTCACCGACTCGGCATGGTGCGTCCCGTGGGTGCCCGCGTGGAAGGCGTGACCCGCAACGCCCCGGCCGAGCAGGCGGGCATCCGTCCCGACGACGTGGTGCTCGAATTCGACAGCCGGGCCGTGGAAGACGACGACCATCTCATGAGCCTCGTGAGCACGACTCCGGTTGACAGCCAGATCGAGATCGTGATCTTCCGCGACCGGGCCCGCCTGCCGCTGCGGCTCACGGTCGCGAGCCGCCGCGAATTCGAGCCGTAACGTCGCTCACGTCGCTTCGGCGGCGGTGCGGAGCGACCGCAGAATGCAGTCCTGCACGGCGGCGGTGTCGCAGCCGGTGAGCAGGTCGGCGTTGGGTCGCCACTGGCGGATCTGCCGCCGATCCACCACGAGCATGCCCGCCGTGAGTTCCCCCTGGGTCTCGACGTCGGCGGCGACGGTCGTCCGCTCGAAGAGCTCCGGGTTCGTCGCCGCCACGAGGGCCACCACGTCGTGCAGGCAGATGCCCTCGCGGCCCAGAATCTGCCGCTGGGCCCGCAGGGCGTGGGAGAGCATGCCGCGAAGCACCTTGCCGGCACGCGAAAACTCGTCGGGCACCTCGTCGAGCACCTCGAAGCCGAGCAGCACCTGCGACGTGGTCTCCAGCGGCACGAGCGTCTTCGTGAGCGGCTCGCGGATCACGTGCCGGGCCGCGTGCGGATCGCAGTAGAAATTGAAGTCGGCGGTCGGCGTGGCGTTGCCCGACGCATGGACGGTGCCGCCGCAGATCAGGAGGTCGCCGATCAATTCCGCGATCGAGGGATCCCGCTTCAGCACCCGGGAGATGTTGGTGAGCGGCCCCAAGGCGACGATCGTGATCTCACGCGGGTGGGCCCGGAGACATTCCCAGATCACCTTCTCCGACGAATGGCCGCCATGCAACTGCACCCGCGGCAGGTCGATCCCGCCGAGGCCGTCCGCTCCGTGGATGCTGTAGGGCTTTTCGGGGAGCGCCGCGCCGTCGTCGGCGATGCCGAGCCGCGGGAGCCGCGGTGGATCGAGGAAGCCGACGAGCGCCTGCAGGTTGGCCGTCGCCTGATCCGCCCCGACGTTGCCGCCGACGGCCGTCACCGCCACGACCTCGAGCCGCGGGTCGAACAGGGCCATGGCGAGGGCGACGGCGTCGTCGATGCCGGGATCGACGTCGATGATCACCTTGCGGGGCGTGATGGCGGGGGGCACTGCGTGGATCGCTCCCAGAGAACGTGATTCGACGGTAGGCTGGCCGTTCGAGGCGCCGCGGCTGCCGGCGGAATCGTATCCGAAACCGGTCGCACCCGGCACCGGCAGAGCAACCCTGGGCCAGCCGATGACGACTCCGCCACTCGACACCATGATCGACCTTGCCGGCTGGACGGCCGACCTCGCTGCCGGGCAACGGCGATCCCGGGCTGACGTCGAGCGACTCGTGGCCGGTGTGCTCGACGGCTCCATCGACCTCGACGCCTTCGGACGCTGGCTCGTCACGCTCGCCGACCTCGGTGAGTCGGCGGCCGAGATCGCCGGCGTGGCCGCGGCCCTGCGGACGAAGATGCTGCCCGTCACGGCCGACGCGATCGTGGCCGACACCTGTGGCACCGGCGGCGACGGCTCGGGATCGTTCAACATCTCCACCGCCGCGGCCATCGTCGTGGCGGCCGCCGGCCAGCCGGTCGCCAAGCACGGCAACCGGGCCGTCTCGAGCAAGACCGGTTCGGCCGACGTGCTGGAGGCGCTCGGAGTGAAGATCGACGCCGGCGTCGAGCATGAGGCCCGCTGCCTGCGGGAGATCGGCCTCTGCTTCTGCCTCGCACCGCTCCACCATCCGGCGATGGCCCGTGTCGGGCCGCTGCGGCGGTCGCTCGGCCGGCCCACCGTGTTCAACCTCGTGGGACCGCTCTGCAATCCCGCCGGCGCGGCCGTGCAGGTCATCGGCGTGGGCCGTCCAGCCTCGCGGGAGCCGATGGCGGAGGCGGCGCGGTGGCTCGGCGCAAAGCGGGCACTGATCGTCTCGGGGCACGTCGGCTCCGAGGCCGGCCCCGCGTTCGACGAGGTGAGCCTCTTCGGGCCGACCGACGTGATCGACGTCTCGCCAACCGCGACGACACGATCCCACTGGACGCCCGAAGACTTCGGGCTCGCCACCCAGCCAGCCGCGCGGCTGGCCGAGCTGGAAGTGGCCGGCCCGGCCGAGAGCGCGGCGGCCATTCGATCGGTGCTGGCCGGCGAGCTGGGCCCGCGCCGCGACGTGGTCGTGCTCAACGCGGCGGCCCTGCTCTGGGCGGCTGGCAAGGCGGCCGATCCACCCGCGGCCGCCGCCGTCGCCGCCGCTGCCATCGATTCGGGCCGCGCCGCAGCCCTGCTCGCGCAGCTCGCGACGGCATCGCACGCGGGCAGTTAGCACACTTCCGGATTACATGGAGCGACCTCGATGAGCCCAAGCCGGCTCGCGGGCGGCAAAAGTCTCGTCGCGGTGGGCCGCGGCGGCCCAATGCTCCTCGAGCGTTTGCCGACCCGCTCGCCTTCCTTTTCTAGTTTTTCAATTGGTCGGTCCAAATGTGCCAAGGCGAGCGGGTCGGCGTGAGGATGCCGAGCGTGGCGTGCGGCCGCCGGCGAGGCAACTCATGCCG
>JBILVW010000201.1:0-5555 GCA_044370205.1 Pirellulales bacterium
AACGTCCGGCGATGGGGCGTGGGCAGCCCCGAGCCGGCGCCAACGCTACTCGCCTAGTCCAGCGTGCGGCCGACGGCGGTGGCGACGCGGCGGCAGACGTCCATCATGCGTTGGAACGCGGGAATGTCGAGCGTCTGGGCGGCGTCGCTGGCGGCGCACTTCGGGTCGGGATGCACCTCCACGATCAGGCCGTCGGCACCGGCCGCCACGCTCGCCGCGGCCATGCTCTCGACGAGATTCGCGTGGCCCGTGCCGTGGCTCGGATCGACCACCACGGGCAGATGCGTGCGGGCATGCAGCCAGGGCACCGTCGCCAGCGGGAGCGTGAAGCGGGTGTGGGTCTCGAACGTGCGGATGCCCCGCTCGCAGAGCATTACCTGCCGGTTGCCCGCGTCGAGAATGTATTCCGCAGCGAGCAGCAGTTCCTCGACGGTCGCCGCGGGCCCACGCTTGAGCAGCACAGGCACCTGCGTGCGGCCAACCGCCTCGAGCAGCCTGTAGTTCTGCATGTTGCGGGCCCCCACCTGGAGCACGTCGGCATAGCGGGCCACGAGGGGCACGTCCTCCGGCGACACCACCTCCGTCACGATCGCCAGCCCCGTGGCCTCCCGGGCCTCGGCGAGCAGTTCGAGCCCCTTCTCTTTCATGCCCTGGAAACTGTAGGGGCTCGTCCGCGGCTTGAACGCCCCGCCCCGCAGGCCGCACGCTCCCGCCTCCTTGACGGCCCGCGCCGTCTCCACGATCTGCTCCCGGCTCTCGACCGAGCACGGCCCGGCGATCACGCCGACTCGGCCGCCGCCCACGACGAGCGGTCCGGCCCGCACCACCGTCGGCTCGCTCTGCACCTCGCGGCTGGCCACCTTGTAGGGGGCGAGGATCGGCAGCACCGAAGCCACGCCGGGCAGCGTCTCGAGCCCGCTCATCTGGGCATCACGCTCGTCTCCCACGACGGCCACGACCGTCCGCTCCGTGCCCACGATCACGTGCGGCCGCAGGCGGAGTTGCTCGACCCGTGTGACGACGTGATCGAGGTCCGCCTTCGAGGCCTCGGCCTGCATGACGATGATCATGGCGTTGCTCCCTGGTTTCTCGGTGCGCTGTTCACTGGCCCGGGGCGAGTGTGTCGCCCCGCTTCTGGGCGGCGGCCCGCGTGGTGATGAGAATCGCCTCCGTGCCGTCCTGCTTGGTGACCACGTAGACGAGTTTCCCATCGGGGTTCGCCTTTTGCATCACCACATTCAGGATGTGCTCCGCCGTCTTGTCCTGTTCGTCGAGACCGAACGACTGGTTCTTCGTGATGCCCTCGAGCTGGAGATCGGGGCCGACGATCTCCATCGGCACCCCCGTCTCGTCGGAGATCATCTGGATCGTCTTCTCGAGGGTGTCCTTGGTGAACGTGAGCGTGATCTTCTTCTTGAGCTTGCCGAGTGCGTCGGTTGCCACCGGAGCCGACGCCGCAGCCGGTGCGGCCACCGCGGCCGGCGACTGGGCGAGCGCCAGCTCACCGGCCAGCGCGATATTGTGGGCCGCATGTCGCGGCAGCAGGGCGTTGAGCACCACGCCCCCCTGCTCCACGCCGGAACGCAGATTGGCGGCGAGGGAGCGGAGCATCGTGGGCAGCTGGAGCACGAGCCTGCCGGCATGGGGATCGGGTGCCAGCGACGCACAATACGCAAGCGCGGCGTCGGGCAGGGCCGAGAGCCGCTCGGCGAGCAGCGGCGCGGCCTTCGCGGCCGGAGCGTCGAGCGACGTGATCGCGTCGATCTCGGCATAGCAGTCAGCGCCGAAGTGCAGCGACGCCGCCACGGCCTTCACGGCCTCACCACAGAAGGCGTCGAGCGGCTCGGCCAGACGGGCAAGCGCTCCGGGAAACGCAGTCGCCCGGCCGTTCGTGAGCAGGTGATGGGGCAGACCGGCGAGCGTGAGATGCCGGTCGGCATCGAGCATGCCGACGAGTTTCTCGAGATCGCGATCGAGCACTGCAGCCGGCGAGGCGATGATCTCGTCCATGAGCGGCTGCGGCGCGACCACGAGCACGCGGCCTCGTTCACGACGAGGCGTCCAGAACACCCGGTCGCTCCCCACGAACACCGTCTCGCCCGCGATCTCGGCGGTCTCCGGCGCGGCCCAGGCCCGCTTCCGAAACGCCTCGTCGTCAGGCAGCGTCTTCCCCTCGATGAGCCGGATCGCGAGGCCCACGAGCAGTTCGTCGGTGCTCGGGGCCAGCCAGCCGGCTTGGATGGATTCCAGTTCGGCGGGCTCACATCCGGCCAGCGCCGCCACCGCAGTCAGTGCCGCCTCGATTCCAGGCCCGAGCGCCTTCACGAACAGCTGCCCCTCGTCGTCGCCCAGCACATCGGCCGGACGCGCGAACAAGAGCCACTGGGCATTCGGCGGCAAGTAGGCGAGCTTCGGCGGCAACCCGGAGGTGGGCGACTGCCACGGCAGCGCGGGGTCATCCACGACCTGCACGGTGGGCCGACGATCCACCGGCGGCGCAGGCGGCGGAGCGGCAGTGGAAGCAGCCGTGACGTCGGGCGAATCGCCTGAAGGGGACGCCGCCTGGGCATTCACCACAGGCTGCTCTTGCGATGCGGAAGCCTGCTCACCCGGCCGGCTTCCGCTGCTTGCAGCCACAGCCGGCTGCTCTGGCTCCACACTCGGCAGTGGCTTCGGCAGCCCACCACCCGTCGGTTGCGAGAGCACGTAGTACCCACCCCCCGCCGCACCGACGACCGCCAGGGCCACCGCGGCGACGAGCCCGAGGCCGGAGCCCCGCTTCCGCGCCACCGCCCCCCGCGCCGGCTGCGTCGTTGCCACGATGGGCGGGTCATCGACACTCGGCCACGCCGTTCCACCATCGATTGCGGCCGTTCCACTCGCCTCTGAGCCACCTGCTACGGCGACCGGGGCCGCGAGACCGAAGCAGGCGGCCATCGCCTCCGCCGCCTCGCCGGCCGTCGCATACCGGGCAGCCGGGTCGCGGGCCGTGAGGTAGCCGATCAACGTGGCCACTTCCACGGGCACCGTCGGCGGCGCCAGTTGGGCCGGACCGACCGTGGCCGCCTCGACGAGCGTGGCCCGTGCGTCTCCCTTCCAGCACGGCGGCCGCCCCGACACCAGCGCATGCAGGATGCATCCGAGCGCATAGACGTCCGACCGCGTGTCGCACGCGGTTCCCGGCATCGCCAACTCGGGGGCCACGAACGAGGCCCTGGTGCCCAGGCGATTCAACTGGTCCGGGGTTTCGATGGGCGGCCTCAGCGGCACGAGATGCGGATCGCCGACGAGCGGAAACTGGAGCAGCCGTACGCTGCCAGGCGTGCCATCGGCCCGGGTCGGCTCACGGATGACCGCGTCGAGCGACAGGCCGCCGTGCACGCGGCCCTGCGCATGCAGCTCGGCCACGGCTCGAGCCATCGCAACCGCCAGCTCCCCCGCGTCTGCCAGCGGCAGCGGCCCACGCCTGCCGAGCTCGGCAGCCAGCGGCTCCCCTGCCACGTGCTCGCAGACAATGAATCGATTCGCCCCGGCCTGCTCCAGCGCCCAGGTGCGGCTCAGCAGCGGATCGACCGTCTGCGTGGCCGCGGTCGTGCGGGTGACGATCTCCGTCCACACGACAGGATCGGCACACCGCTTGGCGCTGAGCATGACGAGGCTCACGCCTCGTCCCGACGGCTCGTGCCGCGCGGTGAACAGGCCCCCTTCGCCCTCGGCTGGCCGCTGATCCAGGAGCCGATAGTCGCCGACGAAGAATGGCCCGGTCTTACCCGCGACGAGTCGTCGGGCCTGCCACACGGTGATCGCCCCACGCTGCACCAGCCAGGTGGCGATCGCCTTGGCATCGTCGGCCGCCGCATTGGGGAGCGTGGCGTGGCTCTGCCGCAGGGCATGGAGCTCGGCGGGGGCGAGCAGCCGGCTGCCGGCGAGCAGATCCCAGAACTGTGAAGGCGACGGTGGCGGCATGGTCGAAAAATTTCTCCTCGTCATGGTAGCGATTTTCGGCGGATCGGAATGCCGACACGCCGGGCTCGGCCGCGGTACGATCTGCGATGTCCCTTCCACCCACGGAGCACGGAACGCATGCGGGCCACTGACGCCACCCGGATCTCCTTCGACCGCGCCGCCGACGAACTCGACCTCTCGGAGAGCATGAGACAGCTGCTGCTCACGGCCAAGCGGGAGGTGCAGGTGCAGATTCCGATCGAACGCGACTCAGGCGAACTGGCCACGTTCATCGGCTATCGCGTGCAGCACAACGATGCCCGCGGTCCGTTCAAGGGGGGGCTGCGGTATCACCCGCAGGTCGATCTCGACGAGGTGCGGTCGCTCGCGGCGCTCATGACCTGGAAGACGGCGGTCGTCAACATCCCCTACGGCGGCGCGAAGGGGGGCGTGGCCCTCGACCCGGCCCAGTTCTCGACCCGCGAACTGGAGCGGGTCACCCGCCGGTTCGTCGATGCCATCCACGACCTCTTCGGCCCTGACTCCGACATCCCCGCCCCCGACATGGGCACCACCGCCGACATGATGGCCTGGATCATGAACCAATACGGTAAGTACCACGGCTTCTCCCCCGCCTGCGTGACGGGCAAGCCCGTGGACTACCACGGCATCCCGGGCCGCGAGGAGGCCACGGGCCGCGGCGTGGGCGCGCTCACGCTCAAGCTCCTCAGCCGTCTCGGCCGGAAGATCCCCGGCACGCGGATCGCAATCCAGGGCTTCGGCAACGTGGGCACCCACACCGCAAAGTTCCTCGCCGACGCCGAATGCCGGATCGTGGCCGTCTCCGACGCCGGCGGCGGCTTCCACCGCACCGCCGGCCTCGACGTGCTCGAACTCCTGCGGCACGCCCGGGCCCACGGCGGCCGCCTCACCGGCTTCACCGAAGGCGACGCCGTCTCCAACGCCGAACTGCTCGCGGTCGACTGCGACGTGCTGATCCCGGCCGCACTCGGCGGCGTGCTCACACACGAGAACGCCGCGAACGTGAAGGCTCCGATCATCGTCGAGGCCGCCAACGCCCCGGTCACCCCCGAGGCCGATGCGATCTTCGACTCCAAGGGCGTCGTCGTGGCCCCCGACATCCTCGTCAACGCCGGCGGCGTGACGGCCAGCTGGTTCGAATGGGTGCAGAACCGGCAGCACTACCAGTGGGGCCTGAACCGCGTGCGGCAGGAGCTCGACCGCATCCTGGGCGAAGCCTTCGAGCAGGTCTGGCAACTCGCCCAGTCCCGCAACGTCTCGCTGCGCACAGCCGCCTACATGGTGGGAGTGGGCCGCGTCGCCCGCGCCACTGTCCTCGGCGGCACGTCGTAGCTCGACTCAACTGATGCACGCCGGCTTCGGGCTACCTGTGCCCTGTCGCCGGACGCTCGCTTCGGGCATCCATGCCCTTCGCTCGCTCGATGCTGCCTGCGCTTCGCCAGCCTGGCTGCGCTTGGCAGCATACGCCGGCGAGCGGGGTGCGGGTCACCCAAAGCCTCCCTCTTCTTGAGTAGACGGAGGCTCGGGCCTGCACATGCCCTCTCGCGGGCTATGGAAGCGAGCGCAGG
>JBILVW010000202.1:0-5551 GCA_044370205.1 Pirellulales bacterium
ACGCCCATCGCCGTGCCGGCGAAGAGCACGTAGTGGAAGTGGGCCACGATGAAGTAGGTGTCGTGAATGAAGATGTCGACGGGGGTCGCGGCCATGAAGATGCCGGACAGGCCGCCGATGATGAACATCGAGACGAAGGCCAGTGCGAACAGCATGCTGGTCGTGAACTGGATTCGCCCGCCCCAGACGGTGCCCAGCCAGTTGAACGTCTTCACGGCGCTCGGCAGGGCGATCATCATGGTCGAGACCATGAAGGTGATGCCGAGGGCCGGGTTCATGCCCGACATGAACATGTGGTGGCCCCAGACGATGAAGCCCAGGCCGGCGATGCCCGCCACCGAGTAGACCATCGGGCGGTAGCCGAAGAGCGGCTTGCGGGCGAAGGTGGTGAGGATGTCGCTCACCATGCCCATCGCCGGCAGGATCATGATGTAGACGGCGGGGTGGCTGTAAAACCAGAAGAGGTGCTGCCAGAGCAGCGGCTGGCCGCCACCGGCGCCGGGCACCGCGTTGTTGACGATCAGACCCTCGGGCGAGAAGAAGCCCGTGCCGAGCATGCGATCGGAGAGCTGCATGAAGCCGGCGGCCGTGAGCACCGGCAAGGCGAAGGCCTGGAGCACGGCCGTGATGAACATGGCCCAAATCGTCATCGGCAGGCGAAACATCGTCATGCCGGGCGCCCGCATGAGAATGATCGTCGTCATGTAGTTGACGCTGCCGAGCATCGACGACACACCGACCATCGTGAGGCCGATCAGCCAGAGCGTCTGGCCCCAGCCGCCCGATGGCGACGAGGCGACGTTGGTCGAGAGCGGCGGGTAGCTCGTCCAGCCTCCCGACGCGGCCCCACCTTCCACGAAGAAACTGGCCCCGAAGGCGATGAACGCCGGCCACATGAACCAGTACGACAGCATGTTGAGCGTCGGAAACGCCATGTCGTCGGCCCCGATCATCAGTGGGATCAGGAAGTTGCCGAAGGCGCCCGCGAGAATCGGGATGATCACGAGAAAGATCATCACCGTGGCATGCATCGTGAACAGCATGGTGTAGAACTCGGGCGCCATCTGGCCCCCTTCCTGGGCGAAGAGCTTGCCCAGCACCGGCACGTCAGACCACGGCCAGGCGATCTGCCAGCGAACGGCGAGAGCCAGGAGGCCGCCGATCAGAAACCAGAGCAGCGTCGAGAACAGGAACTGCAGGCCGATGACCTTGTGGTCCTTCGAGAACACGTACGTCGAGAGGAAGTGCGAGAGCCCGCCCTGCGGGGCGTGGCCATGGGCAGGCGCGGTGACGCGGGCCTGCTCGACGGCGGGTGCGTGTGTGGCGGTGGGCGGGGTCATGTTTCGGGTCTCCGAGTTCGTCGCGAGTTCCGTGATCAGCGTTCCGTGGTCAGTTGACGGCCAGCGACTCGCCGGCCTCCGGCGCGGGTTGGGTGGCACCTTGCTCGGCATACTTGCGCTCGAGCCAGGCGTCGAAGTCCGGCCGCGACACGAACGTGACGCGGCCCTTCATCTTGTAGTGGCCCCAGCCGCAGAGCTCGGCACAGACGATGTCGAACTCGCCGGTCTCGCGGGCCTTGAACCAGACCGGAATCTTCATCCCGGGTACGGCGTCCTGTTTGATGCGGAGGTTGGGCAGGAAGAAGCTGTGGAGCACGTCCATGCTCTTCAGCTGGATGAGCACGTCCTCGTCCACGGGCAGGTGGAGGTCATTCGTGAGGTGCAGGTCGTCGGGGGTACCCAGTTCGCCGTCGGGGCCGGGATACCGCAGCCGCCACTCGAACTGCCGGGCGACCACCTCGACCGTCGGCGACATGTCGGGCCGCCGCATCTTCACGTCTGCCCAGGCGTTCATCTGGTAGATCGCAAGAAAGAGCAGCGTCGCCGCCGGGATGATCGTCCAGACGACCTCGAGCGTGTGGCTGCCGTGGATATAGGCCGCGGGACGGTCGTTCTTGGCGGCGTCGTACTTCCACATGAACCAGAACAGCAGCACCTCCGTGGCGACGAACACGATGCCCGTGAGCGCCAGAATGAAGTAGAAGAGCGAGTCGATCTGCGAACCGTGGGTCGAGACATCCTTGGGGAGCCAGTGATCGAAGGCCGGCGCCACCGCAAAGGTCGCCACGCCGAGCACGGGCACGGCGAGGAACAGCAGGCTCCAGAAGATTCCCGACAGACGATTTCGCACGGCGTTGCTCCTCACTCAGAACTGATTCGACCTCGGGGCGGCTGCGGCAGCCGCTGCACTCACCTGCCCTGCGCCACCAGCGTGCGGTCGGCCCCGAGTTCACCGTCGAACTCATAGGGCAGCGAGAGCACATAATTCACGATATGCCAGATGTCTTCAGGGGGCACCGTGCCCTTCGCGGCAGGCATGGGGGCCCCGTTGATCCCGGCGTGGATGCGGTAGTAGAGATCGAGCGGGCGGCGGCCCCCCCGATAGATGCCCAGCCGCAGGTTTCGCGGCGGGATCGTTCGCGGCCGCAGCGCATCGCCACCGAGCACGTCGGTGAACTTGTCGAGCCAGGCCACCTGGGCGCGATGCTCGGCCATCTCGTCGGGGCTCATCCCGGAGGTCGAAGTCTCGCCGACCTTCGCAAGGCCACCCTGCACTTCCTTGCCGATCTCCACGATCGCCTTGTTCCAGTCGTCGTAGTCGTTGGCCTGCCCGTCGCCGAGGCCCGTCGGCCCGTGGCACTTCACACAGTTGGCCTTGTCGCCATAGAAGAGTTCCTTGCCCTTCGCGATCGAGGCGGCGAGATCGAGTCCGGCCGGCATCTCGGGCACCGCAATCCGGGCGTCGTTTGCCCCCTGCCACTTCTCGGAGATCGGCGTCAGCATCTCGGCGACGAGAAACTCCTGAGTCTCGGGCAGCTTGCCCTCCGCCTCGTCGTCGAGTTCGAAGTAGGCCCGCATCAGGGCCAGTTCCGTCTCACCTCGAATGCTCAGGTACTTCACGTACTCGACCAGGGCATCGACCTGCACTTCACTCAACAGCGCAAAGGACGGCATCGAAGACCCAGGGATACCCTTGTGCAGGATGCGAACCAGGTCGTCGTGCGTGGGCTTGTCGGCCCGCTCCGTGCTCTTGAACTTGAACACACCCGGCCGATAGTCCCGCGGATACGGGTTGAGAAACGCGGCCGTCGGCCCCATGCCATCGCCGGTGATGCCGTGGCAATGGGCACAGTGCTCGCGGTAGAGGCCGTTCTTGCGCCCCTGGATGTCGCTCCGCACCGGGCCGGCGGCGAGCCGCAGTTTCGCGAGGTCGAGCCCCGTCTCCGGAAGCGCGACGGGCTCGTCGGGCGTGCCGAACATGGCCAGCATGACCGTCGAGACCTGCTTCTCCTGTTCGGCCGTGAGCCGCTGCTTGGTCGCCTCCACCATGTTGAGCCGGAACGAGGCCGGCGGAGTGCGGCCGCAGCCGGTCGCAGCAAACGCGACGCAGGAGACTGCCAGCAAGGCGAGGAACCGGCGGAGGGGCGAATGGTTCATGGTGGGTTGCATCGAATGACGGCTGCGGAACAACTGGTTCGGTGATCTCATGCAGTGTCGAATCCCGGCTCAACTCCCCAAGGCACCGGCTGGCACCTCGAGCGTGCCGAGGTCCTTGACGTCGTCGGCCTCGAGACGGATTTGGAATCGACCCTTCGGTGTCCATTTGAGCTCGGGCTTGGGGAGACCGACGGCGCCACTGGGCCCCGAAGACCGCTCATGCCAGACTTGGAACTCGAGCGTCTCACCGGCCGGAAGATCGGGAATCGTGAACGAGCCATCGGCAGCCGACACTGCGACATATCCATCCTTGCGGAACACGCAGTAGGCCTTCATCCACGGATGGATGTTGCAGGTGACCATGGTGGGCATGCCGGTCTCGGCATCGGGCTTGTACACCGTGCCGGCACCGGCAGGAATCAGCTGGTTGAAGCTGGAGCCAGCGATGTTCGTGTTGTGACCGACGGGGTCGCTGTTGCGAACGTCCACAGGCTGGCCGACACGGGCCGCGAACACGGGCGCGAGGAATTCGCAATTTTTCTGATCGAAGACGAGCTGCGTGTCGGGCACGGGATTCTTGACCCGGCTCGTCTTGCGGGCGAAGACCACGACGTTTGCCAGTCCCTTGCTCGACGGATCGACGAGCAAGGAGCGATCGAGGAGTTTGGACGACTTGCCGCACACCTCGGTGTCCTTGTCGACGACCAAAGCCTTCGGGGCGGCGACGGTTCCCGCATAGACGAATCGGCCCTTGAGCGTGGCCCATCCGGTGCCGGTGGCCGCCGCCGACTCCGACTGTCCGCCAGCTACCGGGGCCGACACGAGCGTGGCCCGGAGCTTCCCGGCGGCCTCGGCGTCGGCCGCCGGCACGGAGACCCGTGCCGGACGGCAACCGAAGCCGGACATGACGAGAGCAAGCACCGCCAAACGGACGGAGGCGAACCGAAACACGCTCATCGAGACGACCTTCACTTTTGGAACACGCCCGGAGCCAGCACGATCTCGCCGAGATCGGTGCCGGAAGCGGCGACCGTTACCTTCTTCCGACCCTTGGCGGCCTTCTCGGCCTTGCCGCTGATCGACATCTCGCCGATGTATCCGGCCTTCTCATGCCAGAACTGCAGTTCGACCTCGCCGGCAGGCACGCCCTTGATCTCGAAGCTGCCGTCCGCCTTGGACACAGCCGCATACGGATTCGGCCGGACGACGAGCCAGGCCTTCATCCAGGGATGAATGTTGCAGGTGACCTGGGCAGGGATCGCCTCGTCGCTGGAGAACTTCACCGTGCTCTGGCCGCCGGCCGGGATGAGATTGTTGGACGGCGGGTTCTTCACCGTCGCCACGTTGCTGTTGTGGCCAACGGTGTCGGAGTTCTTGATCACCAGCTCCTGTCCCGTCTGCACGAACTGCACGTGGGGCTGGAACCGGCAGTCCTTGTTGTCGAGTTCCAGCTTCTGGCCGGCGGCTGCTGCGGCGAGCTCGGGGTTGACCTTCACGCCCTTGTCCCGAACGTAGACGACCACGTTGGCGATGCCCTTGTCGGCACCGACCACGAGCTCCTCCGCGAGAAGCTTGTGCTTGCCACAGACCTCCACGTCCTTGTCGGCCTTGAGTTCCGCGACCGACGGAGCATCGCCACCGAACACGAACCGTCCCTTGATGGTGCCCCATTCGTCGGCCTGAACGACCTGGGCGCCGCAGCAGGCGGCGGCCACGACGGCACTACGAACGATTGACTTCAGCATGACAGTTCTCCGGAAGATCGGGCGAGTGAGGAGGCCAGCGACGGCGAGCCGCCGCTCCAGGAGTTAGTTTAGTGCCACGCCCCCGGCGGGCGAGGTTTTGGGCGGTTCCGCCCGGGTCTGGCGGGGCTCGGCGGCCGGCGGCGGTTGTTTGAGGAACGCCTCGAGCGACAGGCTCCGCTTGGCGAACAGGTCGAAGTGCATGAGCAGGTCGGTGAGGGCCTCCACCTGCTGCTCGCTCGTGCCGGCGTAGAGGTCCTGGCTCACCGGCTTGTCGAAGGGGATGTTCACCGGCATGCCCGTGTAGGGCAG
>JBILVW010000203.1:0-5538 GCA_044370205.1 Pirellulales bacterium
GCCCCTCTGTCCGATCGCGATCCGCCCCGGCCACACAGTCGTCGAACTGCCGAGCGCGGAGGCCGTCGCGCGGCACGAGCGCCGCCGGTCGCTGCGACGGCGGTACGGCCAGCTGGCCGGGTCGCTCTCGAACGGCAGCCGCACGCTCGTGCGCGGCGGGCTCTTCACTCCGGTGATCGGCGCGCTCGCCGCGATTCCACTCGTGGCTCGCGTGGCCTTTCCACGGATCGCGGCCCGCATCGGCAGCACGGCTGCCGGGATCGCTGGGCGACGCATCCCGACCCAGCTCGACCTCGAGCGCAGCGACGCGGAGCCGCTCGTCGCCGGCACACAGGCAGGGTTCACCATTCACGAGATGGCGGCGATCGTGCGGCGCGTGCTCGAAGACATCGGGCTCACCACGCGGTTTGCACCCGTCGTCGCGGTGATCGGGCACGGTTCCACGAGCCGCAACAATCCCCACGAGAGCGCCTACGACTGCGGCGCCTGCGGTGGCGGCCGCGGCGGCCCCAACGCGCGGGCCTTCGCCACGATGGCCAACGATCCTCGGGTGCGCGAGTGGCTCGCGGCCGAAGGGCTCGTGATTCCCGCGACGACGCGGTTCGTGGGCGGCATGCTCGACACGTGCGCGACCACGCTTGCGTGGTACGACATCGACACGGTGCCTGCGAACCACCGCGGTCGCGTCGCTGCGCTCGTCGCGGCCGGCGAGCAGGTGGCGGCCGCCGACGCGCACGAGCGCTGCCGGCGGTTCGAGACGGCCCGATTCGATCTCACGCCGGCGGCGGCGCGGGCCCATGTCGAGGCGCGGAGCGTCGACCTCGCACAGGTGCGGCCCGAGCTCGGCCACGCCACCAACGCCGTGTGCATCATCGGCCGCCGCTGGCGCACCCGCGGGCTGTTTCTCGACCGCCGCGCGTTCCTCGTGTCGTACGACCCCGCCAGCGACGCCGACGGCTCGATCCTCGCCCGCACGCTCGCGGCCGTCGGGCCGGTGGGCGCGGGGATCAATCTCGAATACTACTTCTCGACGGTCGATCGGCTCGGCTACGGCTCCGGCACGAAACTCCCGCACAACATCACCGGGCTCGTGGGTGTGATGGACGGGCATGCCAGCGACCTGCGCACGGGCCTGCCCTGGCAGATGGTCGAGATCCACGAGCCCGTGCGGCTGCTCGTCGTCGTCGATGCGCCCGCCGAGCGCGTCCGGGCGGCGGTCGCGCAGGTGCCGGCGGTCGAGCGGCTGGCCGTCAATCGCTGGATCCAGCTCGTGGCCTGGGATCCCCACGGTGGTGGCCTGGAGGTGTTCGAAGACGGCGAATTCGCGGCGTACGAGGGCGAACGCCGCGTGCTGCCGACGGTCGAGCGGTCGAGCGACTGGTATCGAGGCCACCGCGAGCATCTGCCGCCGGCCTGCGTGCAGGCAGCGCTCGGCCTGGCCGAGGGAGGCGGGGGGGCATGACGAGCCACGACACCGTCTCCGCGCTCGTCGTGCTGCAGCTGGCCGCGCCGGCGACCACGCTCGCCGCGATCGGCGTGCCGGCGCTCCTGGGTCGGCCGCTCACGGAGCGTGCGACCACCCGCATCGTGGGCGCCGGTTTCGCCGTCGCGTTTGCCGCGGCGGTGAGCGTGCTCGGGCTGCTCGCGGCCCGGGGATTCGCCCCCGTGATCGTCCACTCGGGCACATGGTTCGCCGTCGGCCACCACGAGGCCACGGTCAACCTCGTCGCCGACGCGCTCTCGATGCCCTACGTCTGTTTCTCCACGGGGCTGTGCTGGCTCGTCAATTCGTTCGCGGGCAAGTATCTGCACCGCGAGCCCGGCTTCACACGGTTCTTCATCCTGCTCGCGCTCTTCGGAACGGGCATGAACCTGATGGTGCTGGCCGACAGCATCGACGTCTTGTTCGCCGGCTGGGAATTCGTGGGGATTTCCTCCGCGCTCCTGATCGGCTTCTTCTTCGAGCGCCGGAATGCGATCGATGCGGCACTCCGTGCCTACACGACCTACCGGATCTGCGACGTCGGCCTCCTGGTCGCCTCGGTCGTCATCCACCGGGCCGTGGGCTCCGGCGACTTCGAGCGGCTGTTCGGCGCCGACTGGCCCGCTGCGACCTGCCTCGTGTCCTCGGGGACGGCGACGGTCGTGTCGCTCCTGCTCGTGTTTGCCGCGCTCGGCAAGACGGCCCAGGTGCCGTTTTCCAACTGGCTGCCCCGGGCGATGGAGGGGCCGACGCCCTCGAGTGCGATTTTCTACGGGGCGCTGTCGATCCACGCCGGTGCCTACGTGCTCTTGCGGTGCGAGGCCCTGCTCGATGCCGCACCGCTCGCGCGGGCGGCGCTGATCGTGATCGGCCTCGGCTCGGCGCTCCACGCGAGCCTCGTGGGCCGCGTGCAGACCGACCTCAAGAGCATGCTCGCCTACGCGTCGATGGCGCAGGCGTCGCTGATCCTCGTGGAGATCGGCCTCGGCTGGCGGGTGATTCCGCTCGTGCACGTCGTCGGCCATGCCGTGCTGCGCAGCCTGCAGATCCTGCGGTCGCCGTCGGCCCTCCACGATCGGCACGAGCTCGAGGCCGCGATCGGCGGCCATCCAAACCTCGGGAGCTGGTCGCCCCTGTCGTGGCTGCCCGCGCGGGCGCAGGCCGCCATCTACCAGATCGCGCTCGAGCGGGGCTTCGAGGAACCGGCCGTGATGGGCGTGGTCGGGCCGCTCGTCAGGCTGCTCGAGCGGCTGGCCGCCGCCGAGCGGGCGTGGGTGGCGTGGCTTGGTGCGAAGCATCCGCGGCGCGACGGAGGGCGCTCATGAGCGGCGCGGCGGGCATACCGGTGGAATCCGTTCATTGCCTGATGCTCGGGCTCGTGGCGTTGATCGTGGCCGCGCCGCTGATATCTGCGGCCGCGGTGGCCCTGGGTGGCTTTCCACGGAGCCCGCGCACGCCGGCCGCTGCGGGGCTCATCGCCTCGCTCCTGGGGGCGGCTCTCCTGGCCTGGCTCTGGCACGCATGCGACGGCGTGGCCTACGAATTCGGCGAGCGGCTCGGCGGTGGCTCGCTCGTGCACGTCGATGGGATCACGGCGGCGCTCATGCCGACGGTGGCCCTGATCGAACTTGCGATCCTGCTCGTGGCCCCGAAGCGGTTCCTCGATTCTGCCGCGACGGCGCGGCTGCTGTATGGCGCGGCGGCGACGTTCGCCTTGTTCGCCACGGCCCATCCGCTCGTCCTCGTGACGCTGTGGATCGTGACGGCGATCCCCACCTGGATCTCGACACGCGGCACTCCCGGCGGCCGGCCCGCGGCCCGGGTGTTCGCCACCGTGATGCTCGCCGCGCTCGGCTGCATGGCCGTGGGCACGGTGCTGATGCTCGTCGATCCGCCGTGGGAGCGCGGCTGCGGGCTCGCGGGCAACACGGGCGGCTGGCTGGTGGCGATCGCCGTGCTCATGCGCAAGGGAATCGTGCCGTTCCACTCGTGGTATCCGGCCCTCTTCTCAGGCGCACCGCTCTCGACGGCGCTCGCGGCCACGATGCCGCAAGTGGCCGCCTACACGGCCGTGCGGCTCCTGATGGGCCATGCCGATCACGGCGCGGGCGTGGGCGCCGAGCTCGTGGTGCTCTCGCAGCTCGCGCTCGTGACGGCCGCGTATGGCGCCGCGCTCGCGCTCGTGCAGCGCGACCTGCGCGGGTTCATCGGCACGCTCGCGATGAGCCAGTCGGCGCTCGTGCTCGCGGGGCTCGCCGGCCACGTACCGATGGAGCTCAACGGCGCATTCTGCATCTGGATCTCGAGCGGCCTCGCGCTCACGGGCATCGGCCTCGTGGCCTGGGCGCTCGAGAGCCGGGCCGGGCCGCTTTCGCTCACCACGCCCCAGGGCCGATTCTACGACGCGCCCGCCATGGCGGCGTTCTTCCTGCTCTTCGGGCTCGCCGCGATCGGGCTGCCCGGCACGCTGTCGTTCGTGGCCGACGACCTCATCGTGTCCGGCAGCCTCGACGATCAGCTCCATGCGGGGCTGCTCGTGATCGCGTCGACGGTGCTCTCGGGGGTCGCCGTGATGCGGGGCTGGTTTTTCATTTTTGGCGGGCCGGTGGCGGTCGACGGTCCGCGGCACATGATCCTGCCGCGGGAGCGGGTCGCCCTCACAGCCCTGCTCGTGCCGCTGTTCGTGCTCGGGCTCTGGCCGGCCCCGCTCGTGCGGTCGCTGGAACGGGCCGCCGAGCAGCTACTCGGCGTGACGGCCGACGGCGAGCCGCTCTCGTTCACGGGCAGGCTCGGCATCCTGCCGACCTGCCCTTGGCCGACCTCCGTCGGCTGGCACGAACCCGGCCGTCCCGGCCTGGCGTTCGGTGTGGCCCCATGTCCCGTCGCTTCCGCTCCGGGCTTTTTGGGGGACGGAACCCGGTCACTTCCATGACCCCACAAAAAGCCCCGGGCGGAAGCCCGGGGACTCCGGGTGGATGGCCGAGGCTACAATCGCTTCATTATGAAACGTACTACGCGCGGCACGGCTGACACCGTCGACATCGAAGGCCTCGGCGTCTTCTACCTCGGCCGCAAATGCGATCCCACAACGGGCAAGGCCGGCTCCGAGCCGCTGCTCGTCGATGCGCGGCGGTTCACCACGCATGCCGTGTGCGTGGGCATGACGGGCAGCGGCAAGACGGGCCTCTTGATCGATCTCATCGAGGAGGCGGCGATCGACGGCGTGCCCACGCTCGTGATCGATCCCAAGGGCGACCTCGCCAACATCCTGCTCGCGTTTCCCGATCTCGCGCCGGCCGATTTTCTGCCCTGGGTGGAGGCCGACGCCGCCAAGCGCGACGGGCTCACGCTCGAGGCGCTCGCGGAGCGGACGGCCAAGAAATGGAAGGATGGCCTCGCCGCGAGCGGGCAGTCGCCCGAGCGGATCGCGCGGCTCAAGGCGGCCGTCGACATGGCCGTGTACACGCCGGGCAGCCGTGCGGGGCGGCCGCTGGCGATGCTCGAGAGCCTCGAGGCTCCCGCCGCCGACGTGCTCGACGACCCGGAGGCGCGCCGTGAGCGGATCGAGTCGCTCGTGTCGGGGATCCTCGCGCTGGCCGGCATCGACGCCGAGCCGGGTCGCAGCCGGGAGCACGTGCTCCTCTCCTCGATCGTCGACGCCCTGTGGAAGAGCGGGCAGAAGATCGACTTCGGCACGCTCGTGCGGGCGATCCCCGCGCCGCCGGTGGAGCGGGTCGGCTTCCTCGACCTGGAAAACTTCTTCCCCGCCGGCGACCGCTTCCAGCTTGCGAGCCGGCTCAACACCGTGGCCGCGGCGCCCGGCTTCGAGGCCTGGCTCGCCGGCGAGCCGCTCGACGTGGGCCGGCTCCTGTGGACCGCCGAGGGCAAGCCGCGGGTGAGTGTCGTCTCGATCGCGCACCTGAACGACGCCCAGCGCATGGCGTTCGTCACGCTCCTTGCCGGCCAGACCGTGTCGTGGATGCGATCGCAGGGAGGCACCTCGTCGCTCAAGGCGCTCTTTTTGATGGACGAGGTCTTCGGCTACGTGCCGCCGA
>JBILVW010000204.1:0-5518 GCA_044370205.1 Pirellulales bacterium
GGAACGGTTCGTGGAACTGTTTCGCACGGCGGCCGGTGTCGCGTGACGCCATCCGCGTCGCCGCTTGAAGGGATGCTGGTGGATCGATGGCCATGTCTGCCCTGCTCACCGCGGTCAGTGATCCCGTGCTCGCAGCGGCCGTGCTCGCGCGGATGTCGGCCGCGGTCTTCGTCGGCGGTCTGCCGCTGGCCGATCAGGTGCCGCTGAAGGTGCGGGGCGTGCTGGCCGTGACGCTCGCGCTCCTCGCACTGCCGACGGCCGCCGCGGCCGGTAGGGCCGCGGTCGTCGGGCAGGCGCTGCCGTTCGTGCTCGTCGGTGAAGCCATCGTGGGGCTTGGCCTCGGCCTGGTCGTCGCCGCGATCGTGGCTGCGGCGACCTGGGCGGGGAGCCTGCTCGGCAGCGTGTCTGGGCTGGCCTGGGCGGAGGACTTCACGCCCGCCGGGGATGCGGAGCCGGCGGGCCTCGCCCGGCTGGCGTGGTGGCTTGGCGTGGCGGGCTTCTTCGCCGCCGGCGGTCATCTGGCGGTTGTCGCGGGTCTGCTCGAGAGCGTGCGGAGCGTGCCGGTGGGGAGCGTGTTCGCCGCCGGGGCGGTCGAGTCGCCGATCGTCGATGTCGTGATCGCCGCGCCTGGACTTGCGCTCTCGCTCGTGACGGCGCTCGCCGCGCCGGCGCTCGCCGCCGTGATCGCGTTTCATCTGGCGATGACGATCTGTCTCCGCACGCTGCGGTTCGACCCTGGGCAGGGGCTCATGCAGGCGATCGCGGCGGTGGTCGTCGTGCTCGTGCTCGTGGCCGGCGCCGAAGCCTGGCTGACTGGATTCGGCGGCGTGGCCCAGGCCCAGATCGAGCAGTCCCTCGCCGCGGGATCGCAGCCGCACCGCTGACCTTCGTTCAGGCTTCGACTCACTCGCATGTCAGACTCCGCCGACCGCACGATTCCCGCCACACCGCGGCGCCGCGAGGCCGCCCGCCGGCAGGGGGCGATGCCTGCGGCCGCGGGGCTGGCCTGGGTGGCCAGTGCGGCGGTCGTGGTGCTGCTGCTGCCGGGCTGGGCCCGGGCCACGCTGCCGGCGGCGGCCGACACGCTGCGGTCAGTGCTCCGCACGTCGCTGTCGGCCGGCGCGGAGTCGCCGGAGCTGAGCGAACTCCTGCCCCTGGCCCTGCTCATGCCGAGCCTGGGCCTCGTGCTCGCGGCGGCGGCGGCGGGGCTCGCGGTGCGGATCGCCTGCGACGGCATCGGGTGGCATCCAGGCCGCCTGGCGCCCGATCTCGCGCGGATCGATCCGTTGGCCGGCATCCAGCGAATCTTCTCGGCCCGTTCCGTCTGGAGCGTGCTCGGCAATGCGGCTGCGGTCGCAGTCGTCGCGGGCGTTGCCGTGTTCGCAGCGGGGCCGCTCTTCAGCGGCGCCGCCGTCGGCGACCCGGAGCGGGCGGCGGCGGTCGCCTGGCGTCAGCTCGGCTGGCTCGTGGCCGCCGCGGCGGTGGTGGCCGCTTGTCAGTATGCATTCGGGCGGCTGCGATTCGAGCGGGCGATCCGGATGACGCCGCAGGAATTCGCCGACGAGCAGAAGAGCATGCAGGCCGACCCGAAGGTGCGGCTCATGCAGCAGCGGCGCAGGGCACACAAGCCCTGAGCGCAAGCGAGGGGATCCCGCGGCGGAAGCCGCGGACGGCCCGATTCAACCGCGATGCATCCGACGCTCCCGCGTCGGGATCCCCCGGCTTGCGCCTAGGGGCTTGTATGGGAAGGCGATCCCGCGGCTCGCGCCTGGGGGCTTCTATCGCGCGACGGTTTGAATAGAAGCCCACATGCGGAAGCATGGGGATGGTCTTCACACCGCGGGCACGGCGTAGCCGTAGCGGTCGATGAACGGCCGCCAGCGGGAGGCGATCTCCTGCACGATCCGTGGGTCGTGACGATACGTATTGGTGCGATACTGCTTCATCGACTCGCAGTGCCGCTCGAGGGCCGGACGCAACTGGGCGAAGTCGTCGAGCCCCAGTCGGTCATACGCCTCGGCGAGCTTCGTCACCGGATCGGCCACGAGGTCTTCGTAGCGAATCTCGTGGAGCCGGTCGGGCCCGAGCGTCTGCCGGTCGCGGTCGAACGCGGCATACATCTCGTCGAAGGCGTTGAACACGTATCGCTCGAGCGATTCCCCCTTGTCCACCTGCAGCCCCTGCACGTCGTTCAGCGAACGCCAGAGCCGCAGCGTCGAGGGAAACACCACGAACGGATCGCGGACGACGTGGAGGAACCGGGCCTCGGGAAACATCTCCGCCAGCACACCCATTCGCGCCGTATGCGGCGGGCTCTTGAGCACGGGCCGCCGCCGGTCGTGCACGGCCAGCCGCTCCAGGAACTTTCGCATCGCGGCCTTCCAGCGGGCGAGGTCAGCCGGCGGGAGCAGGGCCACGTCGAGCGCCTCGGGCCGGTCGGAGCTCGTCGCCGGAAACGCCATGCGGCGATACGGGGAAGGGGCGCCCATGTTCACGAGCGCGAACTCATCCTCCTGGGGCCGATCCCAGCCGGCGGCCACGTCGTCCATCGGCCGCTTCTTCGGCATGATCCACGAGAGCGCCGAGGTCACGACCGACTCCGTGAGCAGGAAGTGGCCCGGCGCAAAGCACTGATAGGTGTTGGGGCAGCAGAACCGGTCGTCGAGCATCATCAGCTCGTGGAGCAAGGTCGTGCCCGACCGCCAGTGGCCGATGATGAAGAGCGGCGGCGGCGTGGCCGGTGGGTCGCGGAGCAGGCGGCGGAAGCGGGCCTCCGAGAGCGGCTCGGCGAGGGAGTTGAACGCGGCCGCTCCCGAGATCGTCGCCATCAATCCCCAGCGGCTCGGTGAGATCCGCCAGCGATGCTCCGCCACGATCGGCAGCCACACTCCCAGGGGCATGCCGTGCCAGAACCGCGGGCTCCACCAGGGATAGGCGTGGTAGTTTTTCTCGCCGGTGCCCGCGGGGGGCGACTGTTGAAACACGGCGCGTGATCTCGGAGGGACGGGATCGACCTGGTCGGCAGTTTACCGTGGGAGCCGTTTGATTCGCTTACCGCGTGTTGACGTCGTCGATGTCGCTCGCGATCCGCCCGGTGTCTGCATGGTCCTCGAGCACGGTGCGGAGGGCGGTCGCCAGTCCGTTGGCGGCCGACGAGCCGGTGGCACCAGCACGGTCGGGAAACCGCTCACGCCGAAGGCCTTGCAGGTGGCGGCGTCGCGGTCGGCGTCCACCGTCACGCAGACGAACCGGTGGGCGAGCGTCGCGACCCGTCGGTCGGCCAGCGGCCCCTGGGCAAGCTCGCAGCTCCAGCGACACCAGCTGGCCCGAAACACGAGCAGCATCGGCAGCCGCTCGGCCTCGGCCCGCCGCTGTCCGGCCTCGAAGCCCTCGACGTACTCGATCCCCGGCCGGGCATGCGCCTCCCGCAGCGGCAGGTCGCGGGCGGCCGCCGCGCGTTCCACCACCTGGGGCCACAGGGTATCGCCCGCCCCTGTCCGCACAGGCTCGTCATGGATGTCGCATCCGGATGCGAGTGCGACGGTGGCCAGCACGAGCAGCCACGGCGGTGTGGCACCGGCGAAGGAAAAGCACGACCTCATGGTGGGGTGGTACGGGCGCCTGCGGGCCGCCGGCAATGCCGGTTCGCCGCGGCCGCGGGGGCCTGGGTAAATGCGGCAAGCCATACGTGCGAAATCCCTCTGTCGGGCCGCTGGAGCCGTCGGTATTTTCCGCCGCTCATGCCCCCGGGGTTGCCGTCCACCGTGCCGTTGCCGCGTCTGCATCATCTGGGATTCGTGGTCGCCGTCGCCCTCATCGGTGGCGGAGGCTGTCGGCTCATGCCGCGGCGGAGCCCTGTGCCGGCGGAGCTGGCCGATGCCCGCAAGCTGTGCAACGAGGGGCTGTCGGCGGCCGACCGCCAGGATCTCGTGCGGGCCGAAAGCCTGCTCGAGGCGGCGGTGAAGAGCTGCCCCGTCGATGTCGATGCGCGACGACACTACGCCGAGGTGCTCTGGAAGCGCGGGCAGAAGATGGATGCCGTCACGCAGATCGGCAAGGCGCTCGAGCTCTCCCCCGGCGATGCCGGGCTCTGCATCGAGGCGGGGCGGATGTATCTCGAGCTCGGGTTGTTTGCCGAGGCTGAACGGCTCTCGGCGGAGGCGGTGCGGCTCGCGCCCGACTCGGATGCCGCCTGGCACCTGTGCGGCGAGCTGGCGATGGCCCGCGGCCAGTTCGAGCGGGCCGTGAGCGATTTTCATCGTGGGCTGGCGATCGCCCCCGACGACCGCGGGTTGCTGCGGGACACGGCCCAGGCCTACCTCCGGCTCGACAAGCCGCGGCGGGCCCTGGCCACGCTCGCGGTGCTCGGCGAGTCGTACGGGCCCGACGAGGCGCCGGCCGATCTGCTCATGATGGAGGCGACCGCCCAGGAGGCCCTCGGCCGCATCGACGACGCCCGCGAGAGCTACCGGCAGGCGATCGCGAAGGGCGACGCGCCTCCCGAGGCTGCCACACGGCTCGCCGCGCTCGAGCAAACGGCGGTTGCGAGGTGAAAGGCGAGAGCTATACAAGCCCCCATGCGCAAGCAGGGGGATACGATCGCATCCACCACGACCATCCCCCGGCTTGCGCCTGGGGGCTTGGATGAGATGATCACTCGCCCGACGTCGTGCGGCCGGTGAGGAGATCGAAGGCGGCGATCGCGGGCACGAGCATGGCGAGCGTCGCGAAGCCGTAGGCCGCGAGCACCACGAGAAACACCTGCAGCGTGTTGCCCTGGAGAAAGCTGGCGATCGCAGTGAAGGTGAGGGCGGGGAGGAGCGCGGAGGCCCAGCCGATCGCGGGCGACGGATTGCGGGCGGCGAGCGCCGCATAGAGCCCCACGCCGCCCCCCACGATGACGGCCAGGAACGGGGCCAGTTGCAGCTCGAAGCTGCCGCCAAAGGCCACCATGATCCGCATTGCGGTGGCCACGCCCACGAACAGAAAGGCCACCGTGCCGAGGGCGACTGCGATCGCCGGCCGCGACGCCGGATGGGAGAGCCCCGCATAGACCCCGAGCACCGCCGTGAAGAAGGTCATCATGGCCAGGCCGAGGGCGAGATAGAGGCCGTTCTCGAGTGTCGTCACCCCCGTGGCCACGAGGGCCCCGCAGAGCAGCAGCGGCAGGGCCACGATCTCCCGTGCCGCCACCAGCACGCCGAGCAGCTTGCCCCAGACGAGCTCGCCGGGCTCGAGGTCGCTCACGAGCAGCAGGTCGAAGGCGCCGCGGTCGCGCTCCGTGGTGATGCTCGTCACGGCGAGCGCCGCCACGGCGAGCAGGCTGGCCAGCACCATCGGCACCACGGCCGCGGCGATCGCCAGCCGGTCGGGCTGGGCGGCCCGGGCCTGGACGACCAGCCCTGCCACGGCCGCCGTGAAGAGCAGCAGCCAGGCGATCCGCACTACGATCATCGCGCGGCCGTGCGCCCGCGTGCAGATCTCCCGCCAGAGCACGGGGTTCGACCAGACGGCCCGG
>JBILVW010000012.1:0-18662 GCA_044370205.1 Pirellulales bacterium
CACGAGGAAAAGCAGCGCGAACGCCCACGCCGCCGCAGAGGCGAGGCCCAAGAGGCCGAAGGTTTCCCAAAGGATGGCGAATGTCGACGTCACTTGCGGTGCTTCCTCGTCAGATCGAGGTAGTTCGTGAAGGCGTGGTAGAGGACGTTGATGCCGAGATGATAGGACTTCTCGCAGAGATCCCGCCTCATGCCCGAGCCCCCCGTCTTCCAGGCGTCGTTCATGTCGCCGGGGTGATAGAAGACGACCCACCGGTTCTGGTGCTTGACGCCGAGGGCCTTGTCGCCGCCGTGGTGCCACAGCTTCGGGGCGCCTTCGGGAAATACGAACGGCCCTTGGAAGATCGGATCGTCGAAGGCGATCGTCACCACCTGCCGATCGGGAAACACGGCCGCCATCAGGGCCATGAAACTGCCGTGAAACCCGGAGCTGCCGGCGTCGGCGAAGAGCATGCCGCCGTCGAGCAGATACTCGCGCAACACCTTCACGTCGCCGCTGCTCACGGGAATCTGCCCCACGCCGGTCAGATACATGAATGGCGGCGCGAAGCCCTTGTCGAAATTCCGGAGCTGCTGGATCGTGCGGGCCTCGGGCGTCTTGGCGATCTTGAAGCCGGTGACCTTCTTGAGCTCTTCCAAGAAGTTGATGTCGGCCCGCGACACCTCGTCCATGCCGTCATCCCAGCCCGGCCCGGAATGCTTGATGCGGAGGAACCGGATCGGATCGTTGCCCACGCCATCAGGCCAGCCGCCTTCCTTGCCGCCACCCTTTCCCATCTTGCCGGCGGCGCGGGCCTGGGCGGAGCTTGTGTCGGCCGTGTACACGATCTCGGTGGCCTGCTCGACGATCTCCTCGACATCGGAATCCTCGTCGAGGTCGGGCTTCGACAGGATGATCGCCGACTGCAGGTTGATGAGCAGGCGTTGCTTCTTTTTCTTGACCGGCTTGGTGACGTTCACCACCGCCGCCACCGCCTCTTCGCCCGAGCCGTGCGGCACGTTGTAACGCTCACGACAGCCGATGTATTGCATGAGCCAGGGGATGATGACGATGAGGAGGAGATGCCCCCAGAAGCTGCCCAGCCAGCTCTTGCGGAAGAGCGGGTCGCCGCCGCCGGTGCGGACGTTTTCCAAAATCCGGTCGCCGACTGCGACAGACGGCTCGTCCCTCTCGTCGGGAGCACCCGAGAACCACGCGATCGTCGTGCCCCGCCAGCTCTGTACGTGGCCGAACAGCGTCATTGCCAGCGGCAGGAGGGCCGGGCCGATGAGGCTCCACCAGAGTTTGAAGATTGTGACACCGTCTTGCGGCAGGCCGTCGACCGCCAGCTTCCCTTCACTGATCGCCCCCACACCGCGCGTCATGAGCACGATCCACGCGGCGATGCCCAGATATCCCAGCCAGAACCCCGCCCTCACGAATCGGAGGGAAGCCCGACCCCGCAGAAAGGTGGCGATGGCCCCGCAGGCGGCCACCGCGGCCGCAACCGCGATCACGGCCGCCACGCACTGGGCCAACAGCACCACGCCGGCGGTCGCCAACGGCTCCGCGAGCCCGGGGTGTCGCGCGGCGAGCCACTCGGCCCCGTGCCACAGCCGCCAGGCGCAGGCAACGCCGATCACCGCCAGCGTTAAAAGCGTGGCGGCGAGCGCAGCCCGTGCGAGCGTGGAGGAAGAGCGGTTCACAGCGGGCTCACTGGGGATTCGTATCTTCGATGCTCAGGCCGAGGTCGTCCGGGGCGTTGGGGATCTCCTCCCGCGTGGCCGCCTCGGTCGTGGCCCTCTCGATCGGACTCTTCGCCTCGGCCGGCTTGCCTTCGGCAGCCTGCGTTTCGCCAGGCTTGGCCTCGGCATCAGCGGGCTTGCCTTCCGACGACTCGGAGGCCGGCGGCGGCTCGGAGGCCGCCTTGGCGGCAGCGAGCGCCGCCTCCTTGCGGGCCTTGGCCCCTTCGGGATCGACCCATTCGCGGATCGTGCCGACGGAGAAGGCTCCGATCAGGACGGCATGGACGATGAAAGCTGCCAGGAACCAGCGGAACAAATGCGAGTGGGAAAAGCCCCCCAGCAGGTCGTCGGGGGACACCTGCTCGGCGGGCCGAGATGTGGGGGATGATGTCGTGGTCATGGGGTTCTCCGGGGATTCATCGCGTGGGTCATGGCTCGGTCGTTCGCTTGTCGTGCGTCTCGTGAATGCCGTCAGTTGCTTGCCGCGGGCGACGCCTTCTCGCCGACGGCGACGATCACGCCCCCCGCCTTCGAGATCGCCGCCAGCACCGGCTCGAACACCTTCTTGTCGACTCCCTTGTCGCAGCGAAACACGACCATTCGGTCCTTGGCGGCCTTCTTACCGGAGAGGAAGCCGGCGACGCCGGCTTCGATCGTCTCCGGGGAGGCGACCGGCCGGCCGTTGAAGAACATGCCACCGTCGGCGTCGATCGACACCGACACGTTCTGCTTCTCCATCTGCTCGAGTTCGCGGGCCGTCGGCGGCTTGATCTTGCGCGTGTCGTCCTTGGCGAAGTTGCTCGTGAGGATGAAGAAGATCGTGAGCAGGAAGGCAATGTCGCCCATGCTCGCCAGGGGCACGGTGGGGGGCGCGCGGCGGGACTTGCGGATTTTCATTTCCCCTTTTCCTCTTCCATGATCGCCACCACGCCGCCGGCCGTGGTGATCGCCGCCATCGCCTCGTAGTAGGTCTGGTAGTCCACCTCTCCCGTCGCCTCGAGCATCACCACCTTTTCCTCGCCCTGCTTCTGGCCGAGTTGCAGGTCGAGCAGACGGTCGCGGAGGGTATCGAGCGACACCTCCTGCTCGTTGAAGAGCAGCTTGCCCTTGGTGATCTGCACGCTGGGAGTCTTCGCGTCGGTCGCGGCAGCCTGCTTTTTCGAGGCGTCGGCCGACGGCAGCTCCATCGGAAATCCGGTGAGCTTGCTCAGCGTCGTCGTGAGGATGAAGAAGATGATGAGCAGAAACGCGATATCCGACACCGAATCGGTGGGAATCTCCAAGTCGCGTTTTTCCTTGCGCCGGGCAAATGGCATGGCGGATGGCTGCGGTGGGCGGGGCCGGCGGGGCCGGCGGGAGGATCAGGCCGACGGGGCCACGGCCCCGGCAGCCGGCCGCGGCTGGGCGGTGCCGTCTTGGCGGAGGGTGATGTAATCGAGCAGCTCGGAGGCCGACTCCACCATCTCCCCCTCGACGGCGCCGGCTCTGGCAGTGAAGTAGTGGTAGGGCACGACGGCGATGAGCGAGATGATGAGGCCCGCGGCGGTGGTGATCAAAGCCTCGGAGATGCCGGCCGACACCGTCTCGTTCGATACGCCACCCACCGCCATGCCGGCGAAGGCGCTGATCATGCCCGTCACCGTGCCGAGCATCCCGAGCAGCGGTGCGGAGCCCGCCACGAACGACAGCACGCCCAGCCGCTTGTTGATGGCCCCGACGGCGACCTGCGAGCAATTCTCCATCGCGTCTTCGACGAGCGAGCGGCATGTTTCGGGGCGGCCCGCTGTCACGCGGGCGAACTTCGCGTAGGCCTGCAAGCCCGCGAGCATCACCGCCGACACGGGGCCGGGGGTGTTGGCGCAGAGCGTGGCCGCCTCGCGGACCTTCCCGGCGGCGAGCATCTCCATCACCTTCGCCCGCAGGGAGCGGGAATCGACCTTGTCGTTGCGGGAAAAGGCGATCCAGCGGTCGATCGCCACGGCCAGGGCGAGCACGCTCTGCAGCATGAGCGGCACCATCATCGAGCCGCCCTTGATGATCGTTTCAAGCATGGGAAGGGGTTCCTGACGGAGGGTTCTAAAGGGTCGAAGGGATCGGACGTGGAGCGAGAGCCACCAGCGAGCGGGCCACGAGCGAATCGAGCCGCACCGGCGGCACGGCCGGAACCGCGGAGGCATGCGGGAAAGAGAGTTCCCCCGTCACAAAGTTGTAGACCGCGCTGGAAAGAGCCGCAACCGGCAGATCGAGCACGAAGGGCCGCGGGCCCGCCGCGATCAGCACGAGCCGATCGCCACAGACGGCCGCGTGGACAGCCGCACGAGCGACCCAGGAGCCGGTGTCGAGCAGCGTGCCGCTCCGGGCATGCCAGCGGACGTCACCCGCGACGGCCGGCAGACGGGCCTCGAGCAGTTGCCGAACGTCGGCGGGCATGGGCTCCGCCGGCGGGGCCGCAGGCGTCGCGCAGGAGGCGGTCATCGCTGCTGCTCCAACTGTTGCTCCGCGATGATCATGACATCTTCAGAGAGGCGGCCGCGGGCAAACTTCGCCCACTTGGACTCGGGATAATCCCACGTGAGCTTTTTCCAGGCCCGGTAGGCATCCTTCGGCCTCGATGATTCCATCTGCAGGTTGATATCGCCGAACCAATACATCGCCTCGGCGGCCAAATCCTTGTCCGCCTGCGGATCCTTGAAGATCGCCTCGAAGGCGGCCATCGACTGCTTGAATGCTCTGGCCCGCATGTAGCACTGGCCCGAGAGCATCTTCGTCTTCATGGCCAGGGCGTGTCGCGGGAACCGCTCACCGAGCCGGCCGAACACCTCGCCGGCGGTGGTGTACATCTCGCGGCCCTTGATCGCCCCCTTCTCCTTCTCGACGGGATCGTCTTTCGACTGCGCCTCCTCTTCGAGCGCCTTGCCCTTGCTGAGGAAGTATTGGCCGAGGCGGGCGATCGTCTCCGCCACCAGCTCGTTGTCGGGATAGCGATAGGAGAGCTTCACGTACTCCTCGCACGCCCGGTCGATGTCGCCAAGCGTCTCGAGCACGAGCCCCTTCTTGTACTGGCTCTTCGGCGCGTACTCGCTGTCGGGATGGCTCGACACGATGTCGCTGAACCGTGCCACGGCGTCGAGGGCGTGCTGCTTGGCGATCTCCTCGTTGGCCGCATCCTTTGAGAACTCGTAGGAGAGGTTGGCGAGAAGATAGTCGGCCTGGGCGCGAGCCTCGGTGTTTGGATAGTCGCGGATCGCCTCTTCGAGGAGCTTCTTCCCCTGGGCGATCTCGCGGCGGGCGAGGCTCTCCTGACCCAGCTCGCTGTGCCGCTTGGCCAGTTCGAACCAGGCCTCGGCGACCGTGAACTGCGTTTGCACGGCGATCTCGGGATCATTGAACTTCTTCGTGAACGGAACGACCAGGGCATCGCCCCCCTTGAAGACCAGGACGGTGCGTTCGACCGCGTCGCCGGTCGGCGGCGCGTAGCGAAGCGTGACCGTCTCTCCATAGGCCACCGGCAGGGTGCGGCCGTCAGCTGGCGGGCTACCTTCGGCGGGGGCCTTGTTCTCGTTGCGATAGGCAAGCTTTACCGCTCCCTTGAACACGCCGGAGTGACCGAACGTCTCGGAAAGCGTGAGATCAATTTCGCCGCCGCCGGAGGCGGTGAGCCGCACGGTGGCTTGGTCTTTGTCGTCGGAGACGTCGAGTCCGGCGTGGTTGAGGCGCACGTGCAGGCTGTCGCCCACGAACGTGCCCTCGACCGACTCTCGATACCGTTCGTCCATGATGTCGAAGAGGATGTCGGAGGTGAGCGTCACGGGCTGCACCAGCCACCGTTCCTCGCCCTCCGGCGTCGCGAACCGGTGGCCCACGAAGACGGTGTCGTTGCCACGAATCTGCAGGACGGGCGGCTCTGTCTTCTCGTCTGCCTCGGCGAGCGACGCCGGCGGCACGGGCCCGAGCTGCTTCTCGACGAGAAACGTGAACCGTCCGTCGGTCAGTGCGTCGAAGGCGGATTGATCGCCGCGAACGACGATGTTGCTGACACCCGGAGGCAGCTTGATTTCCGAGGAATTCCCGGGAGCCCGCCGCAGGCGAACCGTGCCCGGCACGTCGAGCGGAAACTCCCCGTCGGCGATAGGCCGCCCGAGCCGCTCGCGTCCGGCTTGTGTCTGCACGAAGATGTCGGCGTAGCTCTCGGCGCTCTTGGCGATCGCGGGGGCGAGCACTTCCACCAGCAGCGGACCATCCACGAGCACTTTGGCGGGAGTGTCGGCGGCGGCCACCTTCTCGGGCCGCACCGCCACGAGTTCGCGGGTGATGGCGATCTTCTCTTCGAACCGCCGTCCCGTCGCGTCTTGCTTTTCGGCGGCGGCCGCCTGCTCGGCCTCATCGAGCGGGCGACTGGCTACGTCATAAACCCGAAGTGCCGGCTCGTCGGAGCCAACCTGCTCGACGGTGCTCGTCCGCTCCCAGGTGATACCGGGATCGGTGTTCTCCTTGTCGAGGTAAGTCAGAAGCAGGTCGTCGCCCGCAGCCACCTCGATCTCCGTCGGCCGCTCCGGCTTCCCGGCCACGGGAAAGACTGTGCCGATGAATACGCCCGAATGGGCCTCGGTTTCGAGGGCCTCGATCGCGGCCGGCTGGCCGCGGCCAGCCCGCACCGTGAAGGTCACGCGATCGGGCTCGGGGGAGGTGTCCATGTCGGCATCGCCGATGAACACCTTGACCGGGTCGCCAGGCTTGAACCGCCGCATCGGCACGTATCTGGCCCGCCGCCCCCCAGCTCCTTCGGAAAACTCGACGAACGCCGCCGAGATCTCGGCGTCGGTGAAGGTGGCCGTCAGAAAACGCTGCTGACTGGCCCTCTCGGGCGTGATCGCCGTCGGATCCTCGTAGAGGATCGAGAGCTTGTCGCCCGGGATGATCTCCAGGATGTCGTTCTTGGCCATGTCGAGGAAGCTGCGCTCCGTGGGGAGCACCTTCTTGCCGGCGGCATCGACGAGCGCGACCGACGCGATCGCCGGGGCGTCGGTCTCGAAGTCGGCGAGAATGAGCCGCACTACGCGAGCCCGTGCCCCCTTGGCAAACGTCACGTCGAGCACCGAGCCGTCGGCATTCGCCTTGATCTCGGCCGGAGCCGTGCCGAAGAGGTCGGCGATCGCCGGATGCTCCTCGATGCTGAAGATCCCCTTGGGGATCGACGCGGTGAACGGCGGCTCGGCGGTGTCGGTAAGCACCTCGAAATTCAGGCCGTTGTTGCGGTTTGCGTGGGCGTAGACGTCGATCCGATGCACGCCCTTCTTCAGCGGCAGCGAGACCTTCAGTGGGTTCTTCGGGTCGCTTGAGACCTTCCCGTCGATCGCAAACACATATTTGATGTTTTGCGTTTTTCCCTTGGGGTCGAGCGTGAACGTGCGAGTCTGCGCCTTGGCGACCTCGAAGCCGGCGACCCAGTGCCCGACGTACCATTCCGTGTTCATCTCCATCGGGCCGACACTGCCGCCGAGTTTGCCATCAAGCGGGCCGACCGCGAGTGAGTCGATTTTTTGGATGGCCAGGGGCGCACCCGTGGCCAGCCGGTCCCGCTCGAAGTAGTCGGCGAACTGCCTGAGCGAGGCGAACGGGGCCGATGAGCCGACGATCCGTACGAACTCCGCCCTGGGACTGCCGTCCCAGGGCACGAAGGTGGCCTTGCCGTCGGCCCGCCACTGCCCCACGGTGCGGAAGTCGCGGCCGTTGAACGATGTCTGCAGATAGACGTCCTTGAGCTTACGTCCCGGCACGTTGGCCGTGATGGTCATCGTGCCGAGGGCGACGTTGTCGTTGAAATCGACGGCGAACGTCTTCGGACGCTTGTTGTCGGCGAGCCCGACCCAGGGCGCTGTCCGATCGGGGCCGATCGCGTTGTTGGGATCGTTGCCCTCCGTCGAGTCAGACGCATACGCCGTAGCCTGGCCGGAGCCGGTCGGCACCGTTCCCTCGAAGATGGCCGAGTGGGGGGCCGTCTCAACGAGTTTCACGACGAGGCTGTCGCCGCTGGCGGTCATGGTGCGCACATCGATCGTGTCGCGGTCTGCAGTCGTGCTGCGGTCGGGATCGACCACGCGGACATTCACGGCGTTGCCGGGCTTGATCTGATCTTCTTTCCGCATGGCGGTGAGCGCGACCGCTACCGCACTGGCTGCCGTCGGATCAGCCAGCTTCAGCTGCTCGCGGATCATCCGCTCGAGAGCCCGGCTCTCCAATTCCTCCTTCGACAGGATGGCACCGCTCGAAGCGAACAGATCCGCGTCGCTCACGACCGTCATCGCCGGCGGCTCCTCGAAGCCTTTTTTGCCGGCTGCGAAAGACTCGGCAAAGCTGTAGCGAACGGTGTCGCCGCCCACCACGTCCAGCACCTTGTTGCCCTTCACGGGGGAGGCCAGCTGCGTGGGAATCTGGCCGGAGAACCGGGTCTTCGAGTCGCCGAAGGGGAAGAGGTTGAATGTCTCTTCGTCGCCGCTCGCCGTCCAGGCGCGGATCTCGATCTGCGTGGCCTTGCCCACCACGGCGAGGTTGCGATCTTCCAGATCGACCTCCAGCGGCTTGCCAGGAATGAGGAACTTCTTGTCGCCGAGCACGCCAAGCTTCACCTTCGCGGCCACGTCGTACTTGCGGCGCAGAAGATTGAGCCGGCCTTCGAGGATCCGGCCGCCGACGTGGTTGGGCACACGGGCGAACACCTCCTCCAGGAAGCCCGCGGCCTCCTCGATCTCCTCCTGGTCGATCTTGAGCAGGGCGAGTTGGTAGTAGGCCTCGGACTGCACTGCCTTGTCGGGTCGCCGCGTGAGCCGCGTGAGCAGATCGCGGGCCTTGTCGAACTGCCGAGTGAGCCGATCCACCTCGGCTACGCGCAGCTCCGCATCCCGCTTGCCCGTGGTGCCTTCGAACTCCTTGGCCGCCGCGATCCGCTCGTAGAGCGCCCGCGCCTGGGCATAATCGCGGCGGGCCAGGGCGATGTCGGCATAGGCCATGAGCAGACCAGCCTGCCCGTCAGCGGAGAGGGCGCCGGGATTCGCCTCGTTCCACGTGAGGAGAAGCTGGCCCAGTTCGCGGGCCCGGTCGTAGTTGCCCGTCTGCGTGTTCTCGCGGATCAGCCAGGCAGTGAACTCCGGATCCAGCTCCTTGTACATCCGCGTCACCGTCGCGGCGTTCGGCACATAGAGCTCCCAGGCGCCCTGCAGCTTGCCGGCGGTGAACTGGATCTGCGACTCGAAGACCGGCCATCGTGGGTCATTTCGCGGCACTGGGTTGCCACCGCCGAGGCTGAGCATGGCGTCGGCACGGATGGCGGCCAGCTGGCCGGCGGCATTGTCGGGAATCGAGGATCCGAAAATCTGAGAGCCGCTCTCCGCAATGGCCGCGGCAAGGCCGACCTTGCCCGCCTTGGCCACGCCGGCGGCGAAGGCCGCCAGTTGTGACGTAAAGCCGGGGTCCTGCCGGTCTCTGGCGATCCGCCAGAGTTCCGGAGCGATCCGCAGCAGGTCGGCGTCGCGGCCGGCAGCCCGAAGGGCCTCGGCCATGGCCAGGCTACCGCTCGCTTGCTGCCAGACCGGAGGTGTCGGCGCGCTGAACGCCGCGAGCAAGGTGTTCACCTCCTCGGGCGAGAGCGACTTTGCGGGAGCTTGCGCGATCGCCTGGAGGTTCGGGGCGTTGAGGCGTGCCGGGAACGCCTTTCTCCGGCCAAGGAGCGCAGCGAGCTTCTGGAAAAAGTCGAGCCGATTCTGGGCCGTCGCGATCGCGGCGGGGTCGGTGGGCAGCGATGCGTAGCCAATCGCGATGGGATCGAAGCGGGACTTGCCCCAGGCCGCCTCGGCAGCCGCGATCAACTTGGCCCGCGGCTCGGCCGGCGCGGTGAGCGCCTTTGTGTACCAGTCCCTCACCTCGGCGGAGCCCCAGGTGGCCGGTCGCGTGATCACCGGGGTAGCGCTACCCGCGGCCAATGCCTGCGGCAGCTGGTCGTATGCCTTCGGCGCATTCGGGCCCGTGGCGAGCCCAGCATAGCCCGTGAACATTTCGGCGGCGAGCGTCGCGGCTTTCTGCTTCTGATCCTGGCTGTATGACAAGAACTGCCAATCGAGCCAGCCCTTGGCTTTCGATTCTTCGATGAACATGTCGTCGAAGTAGGTCTCGGGCGGGTAGGTCTTGGCGAGCGACTGGAACTCGTTGCGGATCAGGTTTTGGTAGCTCGTGGTCGCGGTGCCGCCGTCGGGATTCTGCTTGAAGGTGAGAAACGCCTTCGTTTCCACGAGCTTGGCCATCACGTCCTTACCGGCCTCCTGATCGACCCAGCCCGGGCCCTTTTTCGAAGAGCGGAAGCGGGCGAAGAGATCGGGCTCGAAACGGTTGGCCTGCAGTTGGGCGAGGATCGCCTTGCCGATCACGGCGTTGATCTTCAGGGCCTGCGGGGCGTTTTGCTTTTGCACGTTCTTGAAGCTGTCGCCCGGGCGACCGTTCGTCAGCGCCGTGTCGATCGCCGTGATCGCGGCCGACGGCGCGCCGGCCTGCCAGCCGGCGAGTTGGTCGGCGATCACCTCGGCCTGGAAGTCGGTGGTGTCGAAGCCATCGGCAGAGTTGCTGAGGAGCCACCGCAGTGTGGCGGCTCCGAAGGGAGATTTCTGGGTGGGAAAGCCGCGGATGAGCTTGTAGGCCTCGCGGCCGCTGGTGACGTAGGCGTCGAGCTTCTTCTCCCGCACCGCCTGCACGCAGCGGCCGAGATGCATGGCCAGCGGGTCGGCGAGCTTCGCCCAGTCGGCCGAGGCCGGCACGTTCACGTCGAACGCCTTCTTGAACTCCTCCTCGAGCGGGGCGATCTGTCCGGCCGACTTTTCCCATTTCGCCGCCTCGTCGGCCTTCGCTTTGTCGTTGGGGGCGGCTTTGGCCGCACCTTGGGCAATCGCGAGTTGCGCACGAACCTGGTCGGCCCACGTCTTGAACGCGTTGTGGGCTGGCGTGACCGCCGCCTGCCGCGCCTTGTCGTCCCACGGCACCCAGTCGAGCCGACGAAGGTCGGCCGCGAAGGCCGACTTGTCGGCTTTGTCGGCGACGGCAAACGCGGTGGCGAGATAGCCAGCAGCGGCCTGCGGATCGAAGAGCGCGATGGGCGTGCGGGCGATTGCCTCCGGCCCCCAGGCAGCGAGGGCTCGCTGCCAGTCGGTATCCGTGGCCGCAGGTTGCCTCGGGAACGAACGGTAGATGCTCCAGAGCTGATTGGCCGCTGGATACGTGTCGGCAAAATTGCCATGCCAAGTCTCGGCCTGCGAGAGATGCCTGAGGCCCGCGGCGATGTCGGTGCCCTTGGTCGCATTGACGGCGTTCACGATGCGGGCAGCGCTCGATGGCACGCCTGCCAAATACGTCGCCTGCTTCGCGAAGATGGCGGGGTCGGGCTTACTGACGAACGCCGACGTGGCACGGGGGGTCGGTGCGTTCTGAAACACCTGGGAGAACTTTGTGCCGAGATCGACCCACTGATCGGGCGAGGCCTGATACGGCGACGAATTGTTGAAGTTGATCGCCTGCGGCTTCTCGGAATCGGGCAGCTTCGCGAACAACGCGACCCACATGTTTTGAATCGGCTCCTGGATCGGCTTCCAGGCGGCGCCGCCCGGGCCACCTGGCATGCACCCGAAGACGTTGATCACGTCGTTGAGCGTCGCGGCCGCAGGCACGGCCTCGACGTAGGCCGTGGCCGCCGCTGCGACAGGAGCGAATCCAGCGGCGAGAGCAGCCGCATCTTTGCCGGCGGCGGCGGCCTGAAACTCGAGCCACGACGTGATGAAGTTGTACCGTGCCGCCCGAGGCTTGCTCTCCCGCACCAGGCCCAGGATCTGTCGGGCCGCGGGCGCCGCTGCATGGAGGTTGGGCGTGGCCGGGGCGAGTTCGCTCATCGCCCATTCGAGATGATCCCAATACAAATTCCGCTCGAGTTCCAGCGGGAGCTTTTCGGCCATGACGGCCGCCAGGATGTTCATCGCGGTCACGACGTCCTTGCGGGTCCGGGCCTGGTCGAGAAACCAGGAATCGAATTGCCGCGCTTCGAGCGACTGCCGCAGGTCGAAACCTGAGCGCACGAAGAACGAATACGCATCGTCGTTGTTCTGCAGGTGCCCCACGAGAATCTCGTAGAGCCGGGCCGCCACGCGGCTGCGCGCCTCGTCGGCCGGAGCGGCCTCGATGAACCGCTTGTAGAGGGAAGCGGCAGCCTGCAGATCGCCGGCAGCCAGGGCCGTGTCGCCGGCGGCGAGGAGCATGGCCGCAGAGGGCGCCGCATGGCGGGAGAGCCAGGCCTTCAGGGCAAGGTGGGTGGCGTAGGCGTCGCCGCCGGCGCGGGCCTGCGTCACAAACTCGATCGCCTGCTGCTCGGCCGCATCGGGCGACAGTTTCACGGGCTCGGCCGCGGCAGCCACGGTTGCCGTGAGGCAGACCAACCATGTGGGGAACGAAAACAGGCGGCAAACAGCGGATGACGTCATGGGACTGGCCTCGGAGGCGGAAAGAATACGATGGAAATGGACGCGGTGAGGGCTGGGGCGGGGATGGGTCAGTTGCTGGCGGACTGGGCGTTCCCGCCACTGGCGGATTGGGCATCGCCGCCGCCGGCGGGCTTCATTTTCTGTTCGATCTTGGGGAGGATCGCCCGGCCGCGTTCGGCGAACGGGCTGGCGGGATACTCGAAGAGAAGTTGCGTGCACTTTTCGTGGGCCTTTTGCACGTCGCCCATCCGAAACGCGACGATCACCCACTTCAGCAGCATCGAGTCGAGAAACTGCGAGTCGGGATAGTCTTGAAAGATCTGGCCGAGCAGATCGTTGGCTGCCGCGTAGTCCTTTTGCTCGACGTGGTAGTCGACGAGCTTGCCGAGCGATTCGCCGGCGAAGGGGCTGTCGGGATACCGTTCCGCGCAGATCTTGTATTCGACGACGGCCAGTTCAAGGGCGCCCTTCTTAGGATTTCCCTCGGAATCCTTTTGCCCTTCGATCGCCTGCGCGATGCGGAATTGCGCCTCGGGTTTCACCTGTGATGTCTTGAGGCCGAGGATGCGCCGGTAGACGCCGATCGCTGCGGGTGTGTCATCCTTCTCCTGCTTGATGCGGCCGATTTGCAGGAGGGCCTGGTCGACGAACGGCGACTCTGGATAGAGGCGGTTAAACAGTTCACACGTCTGGATCGCAGCGTTGTAGTCGCCGGCGGTGATGTGGAGGTCCCACTTCGTGCGAAATGCCTGCTCCGTGAGCCCGGCGGGAATCGCCCCCGACTTTCGGATGATCGGCTCCACTCGCGTGAGGCCCTCGGCCACCTTTTCGTTCGCACCTTTGGCCAGGCCCATCGACTTGAAGATGCGGCCCAGCTCGAGGAAGGCCTCGGCCTCCACGAGGCTCTTCTTTGCCGACACGACCGGGTCGGCCACCTCGTATTGCACGGCCCGGGGGCGGTTGTCGATCTCGCTGGCCACGGTGAGCGTGGCCGTGGCCGTTCGCGCCGACGTGCCGCCGATGTGCTGCTCATCCACGAAACTGGCCACGAGTTCGTCTCCCACCGCGACGGTGAGCAGGGCATCGCCCTTGTCGACCGGCCTGTCATCAACGAATAGATCGAGGCTGAACTGGCCGCGAAAAACGCCGGAATGCACGGGACCCGCTGCCGCCCCTTGCGCGGCGGCGACGAACTCCGTCAGCGGCAGTATGATCTCGTCGCGGGTGCGCCACTTGTCCTCTTCGCGCTCCAGGAGCTTTTCCAGGTCGATGCCCGTGGCCGTCGAGGCGCCGTCGGCGTCTTCCTCCTCCTCCTTGAAGCGGGCGATCACGCGCACCTGCGCCTGGTCGGCCGCGTCGGAGAGATCGAGATCGGCGTCGGTGACCGTCACGAACACAGGCTGGCCGGGGAAGGCTGCGACGGCCGGCGACTCGAAGTCGCCGCGGGTGAAGGCGACCGCCGCCGTGCCCACCACCTTCACCTGCCGCGAGCGGGGCACGTCCTTCTTGCCCTCGCGGGTGTTGCCGTCCACATACGAGGTCGTGATCGTGTCGCCGCCGATCACCTGCAGCACGTCGTCTCCGGGCACCGCCTTGCCGAACGCCGTGGCGACCGAGCCGAGCGACGAGTTTTCGTCACCGGGCAGCGGCACGAGTGACACGGTCTCGCTGTCGCCGCTGGCCGACGAGATCGTCACCTTCACCTCCTCGCCGAGCTTTTCGAGCACGGGGAGGTCGGTGTCGCGAATCTTCACGTAGAAGCGGCGGCCCGCCTCGGCACGCTCCAGGGAGTCGTCCGTGTCTTTCACGAACGTGCCCACGAGGCCGAGAGCCTCGATCGCCTTGTTCCAGTTGCCCTGCGCGAAGTGGCACATGCCGATGTAGTAATACGACTGGTTTGCCCAGACGGTGTTGGAGTAGTCGTTGGTGATCCGCCGCAGGAGCGGGAAGGCCTGGGCATATTGCCGGGTTTGGAAATAGGCCATGCCTTGCAGGTAGAGCCCTTCGAGAAAGACCTCGCGGGTCTCGTCGTCCATCTCCTTGCCAGGCTGCTCGAGGCTGTTGAGGTTGCGCAGGTAACCGATCGCCTCCATCTGCTGGCTGCGAGAGAGGGCATGCTTGCCGAGGGCGAGATACGCGCGGAAGCGGATCGGGTTTTCGGGGTACTGCTCGACGATGGTTTCGAGAACCTTCACGCCGCGGTCGTCTTCGCCCGCGTCGAGCAGTTCCTGGCCCTTGCGCAGCAATTGGAAGGCGGCGTAGTTGCTTCCTTCGCCCCGGGACTGGCCCTGCCCGCCGGCGGCGGGAGTTTCCTGACCGGACTGAGCCGGTTGACCGGGCGCCGATTCAGTCGGCGTCGCACCGCCGCGGCTGCGGCGCGGCCGCTGCGCCTCTGCTGCCTGGGGCATCAGCGTGGCCGCGACGACCGCGATCAGGCACGAAAGTTTGGTCCAGGTGATCCGCATGTCATTCTTCCGCATCGACGCCGCCTCCGATCGGGAGCCCCATTTCCTCGAGCCGCTGGTGCGCCTCGCTTGATTCCCCACTCTTGGGATATTTGGTGAGCACGCCCCGGAGCGAGCGGGCGTATTTCTGGCTGATGCCCGCATCGCGGTAGAGGTATGCGACCTTGATCGCCGCCTCGGCAGCCCGGTCCTTGAAGAAATTCTCCACCTCGCGGAGCTGCGCTACGGCCGGCTCCAGCCTGCCGAGCTTCGCCAGGCAGTCGGCCGTCCAGAAGAGCGTGTCCGGAGGGCTGTCGGCCTGCTGGTAGGCCTTGATCGCCTCATCGTACTTCCCCGACCAGTGGAGCAGATTGCCACCGCGAAGATACGCCTCCTTCGCGTTGTCGGGCACCTTCTGCATTTCCGCCGCCACCTCCAGGCCGTCCTTGAAGTCGGCCGGCGTCTTCGCGTAGCCGGGAGGCTTGCACCGCGCGTGGTAGTAGCGGAGCGCAGCCATCTTTCCCTTGTTGGCGTCGTTGAAGCCGAGGCAGGCCCGCACCGCCATTTCGCGGGTGCCGGCGACCTGCCAGCGCTCCAGCATCCAGTCGCAGATGGCCTGCTTCTCCGGATCCTTCATCTCGGCGAGTTTCAACCTGCCGAACGTATTCTCAGCCAGGCCCTTCTCGCCGCCATTTTCGACGAGCGTGTAGACCAGCGCGAGGATGTCGCTATTCGACATGTTGGCGAAGTCGAGCTTGCGGTAGTATTCATCAGCCTTCGCTTTGCTCCCGCCTTTGAAGAACAGGCCAACCCACCGGCTGATCCGGCGGTAGTCGCCATCCTTCTGGTGGTCGGCGAACTGCTTGTCGAGTCGCCCCGCCCAGGCCGCGGCGTCGCGGTCGTACGCGAGAATGTAGTCCGCGATGGCGATCTGCTGGTCGTCGTCCGCCGGCAGTGCCGCCGGCAATTGGCCGGCCCAGTAGCGAAAGAACGCGTCGCGCTCGTCCTTCTGCACGTCGGTGAATTTATTGTTCTCGCTGATCTCGCGGCGGACCATGGCCCAGTAAGCGGTGTCGGCGGCGATGTCGGCCGCCGGCTCCCGCTGGTCCCAACCGAATCCCTTCGTCACCACGTAGAAGTCGCGGAGCTTCTTGTTGTCGGGCTTGGTGCGGATGTGGTAGGGCACCACCTTGGCGACCGCGGCCAACGCGGCTTGGGGATTCTTCTTGCGAAACTCGACCGCCACCTGCTCAAACCGCCTAATCCCTTCGTCGGCCTTGCCCTGCTTGATGAGGTTTTGGGCGAGTCCGTTGAGCGCGGGCGCACCGACCGGCTCCTTCACGTAATCGGCATCTTCCGAGAGCTCGAGCCAGGCCTTCATCGCCTTGGGAACGTTGCCGCTTTGCATGTGGCTCTCGCCGATTCGGTAGAGCGCGGCGGCGGCGTATTTCACGTCATCGGGGAAGAAATCGAGCACCTCCTCGTAGACCTTGATCGCCTCGAACCGCTTCTGGGCCTCCTGCAGCGAGCGGCCCTTCTGCAGGATCGCGTAGGAAGTCACCTTCGACTCCGGGAACTGCAGGATGAACGCGTCGTATTCGGCGACGGCCCGGGGCCAATCCTTGGCGATGAAGACCTTGTCGGCCTTGTCGATCGAGACCCCCTCGAACGTGTCGAGCTTCGCCCGCTCATCCTGCGAAAGGCCCGCTTCCTGGGCCCGGCCGGAACCGGCGGCGAGGCCGGCAAAGAGTGCCGCCAGCACGACGATCATCCGTGGGTGCCTCATGGTGCAAAACTTCCTTGAACGCAGGGGGAATCGCGTGTCGAGATTCCGACGGGCTGGAACCGTTCGCGGCCGAAGCCTAGCTCGGGCTGGCGCGGCCGGCCAAGGCACGCCGCTCAGGGGATATATGGCAAGGGAACGAAATGCGTTACGCGGGACTGCCGGGGTTCCCCGGTTTTGGCCGTGAAAAACGCTTTTTCTCGAATATATCCTCGAATCTGGCAGGGTTCCATCCGGCGGCGGCCGGGCGTCTTTACGGATCCGTTCCACGGCTCGCGGGACGGGCCCGCGTGGCCTCCGCTGGGCACCTTTTACCCCCCTGGCGAATTCAGCGAAGGTGTCGTTCGATGTCCATACTTCCGTGGAAGACACCGAGCACCTCGATCCCCTTCTCATCCACGATGAGGTACGCGATCCGATAGTGACCGTACGATGTCTCTCGAACCTCACGGTCGGCTATCGGCTCATATCGCTGCCCGAGTCGAGGATGCTCGCGAAGCAACTGGACCTTCGCGTAGATTCCCCGCACGACATTGGAAGCAGCGGCGGGATTGTCCGAAGAGATGTATGCGTGAATGCCTTCAAGGCACCGCACCGCCTCGAACGTCCAACTTACTTGCACCACGATTCAATCGCCTTGGCGACTTCGGCTGTGGCATGTGTCCGCCCCGCAGCGCTGTCATCAAGCCCCCGCTGAACCATGCGTGCAAATGCGAGTTCCCGCAAGATCTCATCGTAGGTGCTGTCGTCCGGTTGCCTGCCGATGATCTCGATCATGGATTCCTTTGCTGGGCTCATGACGGCCTCCGATGGTCACGGGAAACTGCTCCTGAGAATAAGGGATAGCCCGGTCAATGGCACTTCGGCGACGGTCTCCCGGCTGACGAGCGCCTCGTGAGCCTCGGGGGGACCGGCCTGGGCGTCCGGAGACGGTTCCCCGAAACGCCCCTCACCCCTGCGATGGCGATTTTCTCGCCTCAACGCAGACCGCCACCGCCGCGGTTTTGGCGATCGACGACGGCGTGCCGGCTCCTCCGCCCAAGGCCCCGAAGAACGCCGCGAAGCCGGAGGGCGTGAGCGGCAAGTCATACGACCTTGTCGTCAACGGCAAACACCCGGCCGTGCCGCCGCCGAGAACGATCACATCGCAGGATTCTGCTGCGGTCATTGCCGGACCTCACGTTCGGGTCTCATTGGCCAGACGGTTGACCCCCTCCCAGTTTCTGCACCAGTGCTCATGAGAGAGTTGGGGAACAGTCCGCGTGGTGTGTCGGAGGGAGGGGCGTAGCCCCGACTGGAGACACACCACGCGACGCCGCCGGGACCATCCCGGAGGCCGTATCGTCCAGCCCGGCGACGAATGCCGCCGGGGTCAGCCATTTCAGGCCGCCATGCGGCCGCCTGTGGTTGTAGTCCATCCGCCACTGGTCGAGAACGACCCGAGCCTCAGGCAGGCTCAGGAACAACTCGCGGTCGAGCAGCTCGTCGCGGAGTCTGCCGTTGAAGCTCTCCACGTAGCCGTTCTCCCAAGGGCTCGCCTTCTGGATGTAGAGCGTGCGAACGCACGCCCTCGCCAGCCATTCCTGGATCTCCTTGGCAACGAACTCCGGCCCGTTGTCGCTGCGCAGATGCTCAGGTGCACCCCGCACGGCGAACAGGTACTGAAGCGTCATGATCACGTCACGGGCGGTGAATGACCTCGCCACCTCGATCGCCAGGCACTCCCTCGTGAACTCATCGATCACCACGAGAATCCGTAGTTGCCTGCCGTCCTCCGTCCGCTCCGCGAGGAAGTCGTAACTCCACACATGGTTCCGATAGGTCGCCCGGTGACGGACGCACCCGTTGGCACTCGACCCCGGTAATCTCCGGCGTTTCCGCTGGTTCTGCGGCACCTGCATGTGCTCCTCCTTCCAGATCCGATGCACCCGCTTGATGTTCACCTTCCAGCCCCCGAATGCTTCCGGGCCGGTCAGCACGCGATGCGTGCGCTCGCTCCCATGCCTCGGGAACGTCTCCACGATCTTCCGCATTACACCGAGCAACTCACGGTCGCCGTCTACCTTCCTGGGACGGTGGCGCTGCGTGCCTCGGTTCTGGCCGAGCACCCGACAGACCCTTCTTTCCGAGACCTTCTCCTGCCCCAAGGTCCGCCGGACGGATTCCACCGTCCGACGGCGACGCTCGGGGCAAGTCAGTTTGG
>JBILVW010000205.1:0-5502 GCA_044370205.1 Pirellulales bacterium
AGAAGGTGGGCCGCAACGACCCCTGCCCCTGTGGCAGCGGCAGAAAGTTCAAGAACTGCTGCGGCAAGAGCAGCGGAGTGGCCGCTGGCTAAAACATCTCACGAGATTGCTCTATCGCCGGCTCGGGGACGGCAAAAGTCACCGCTCCGCGGTCTTTCAGATCGTCGCGGTGGGCCGCGGCGGCCCAATGCTCCTCGAGCCTTCGCCGATCCCCTCGCCTCGTCTCCTGGTTTGCCACATCGTCATCCAGGTTCTTCCAGAACGGTCTCACGACGGAATCTCAACGGGCGTGCTCCTCGACGTTGTGTATCTGGTGGTGGTCGTCCTCGCCCTGCCCTGGGTGGCGTGGCGCAGGCTGTCCGGCGGCCGCCCGGTGGCGGCGCCCTGGATTCGGTTCAGCGGTGCGATCGTGCCGCCCCCCCTGCCCGCCGCGGGAGCGTCGCGCATCTGGCTGCACGGCGTGAGTGTGGGCGAGGTGCAGCTGCTGGCTGCCCTCGCGGCCGAGCTCGGGGCGCAGGCTGACACGGCCGGCCGGAGCGTCGACTGCGTGATCTCGTCGTCCACGACGACGGGCCTCGAACTCGCCGGGAAACGCTTCGGCATCGACCGCACGTTCCCCTGCCCGCTCGACTTCACCTGGGCGGTCGATCGGGTGCTCGACCGGGTGCAGCCCGACCTGATCGTGCTCGGCGAGCTCGAACTCTGGCCTACTCTGCTCGCCCGGGCGGCCCGTCGCCGCATTCCGGTAATCGTCGCCAACGGCCGGATGAGCGAGCGAAGCGCGAAAGGCTACGGCCGCATCGCCCCGCTGGCCCGGCGGATGCTCGGCCGCGTGGCGACGGTCGCGGCACGGTCGCAGGCCGACGCCGAACGATTCGCAGCGCTCGGCGCCCGGGACGTCGTGGTCACGGGATCGCTCAAGTTCGACGGCGTGCGGGGCGACCGGGCCGCACCGGAGGTCGTGCGACTGCGGCAGCTCGCCGGCTTCGCTGCGACCGACGTCGTGTTCCTCGCCGGCAGCACGCAGGCCCCGGAGGAATCGCTCGCCCTCGATGCCCTCCGCAGGCTCGCCCCGGATTATCCGGCCCTGCGGCTCGTGATCGTGCCGCGGCACGTGGAGCGCACCGCCGAAATCGCCGCACTGCTCGACGCCTCAGGCCTACGGTGGCAGCTCCGTAGCCGGCTCGATGGAACGCCTCCTGATCCCGCCAGCCGTGTGCTGTTGATCGACACGACCGGCGAGCTCGGCTGGTGGTGGGGCACGGCCGCGATCGCCTTCGTAGGGGGCAGCCTCGATGGCGTCCGTGGCGGTCAGAACATGCTCGAGCCCGCCGCCTACGCCGCGGCCGTCTGCTTCGGGCCGCACACGCGCAACTTCCGCGACGAGGTTCGACGGCTGCTCGACGCCGACGCCGCGGTCGTCGTCGCCGACGGCCCTGCCCTCACGGCCTTCGTCCGCCGCTGCCTCGCCGACCCCGCCTGGGCCGCCGCCCTCGGATCACGGGCCGCCGCGCTCGTCGCCACCCACCGGGGCGCCACGGCCACGACGGCCCGCCTCATTCTCGACAGGCTTGTTTGATCGCGTTTCACGCGCGGCCAGTTGCCGACTCTCGCACGAACCCTGATAATCCGTGGCATTCGAGGTCCGGTCGCCGGGCCCATCGTCATTGACCCTCTTCTCTCAGGCACGAGGCACCGACCGTGGCACAAGGCAAGTATCTGTTCACGAGTGAGTCCGTCAGCATGGGCCATCCCGACAAGTTGGCCGACCAGATCTCCGACGGCGTGCTCGACGCCTACCTTGCACAGGATCCCCGCAGCCGCGTCGCCTGCGAGACGATGGTCACCACCGGCTTGGCCGTGATCGCCGGCGAGATCACCTCGAAGGGCACGATCGACTACCAGCAGGTGGTTCGCAACGTGATCCGCGACGTCGGCTACACCGACGACGAGATGGGCATCGCCGCCGACACCTGCTCCGTGCTCGTGGCCGTGGGCAAGCAGTCGGGCGACATCGCCATGGGCGTCAACGAAGACGATTCCAAGGGCAAGGACATCGGCGCCGGCGATCAGGGCCTGATGTTCGGCTACGCCTGCAACGAGACCCCCGAACTGATGCCGCTGCCGATCGCCCTCTCCCACCGGATTCTCAACCGGCTCACCGAAGCCCGGCAGAAGAACGAGGTGGACTGGCTCCGCCCCGACTCGAAGAGCCAGGTCACGGTCGAGTACGAGGGCAACAAGCCGGTCCGCATCGACACGGTCGTGGTCTCCACGCAGCACGCCCCCCATGTCTCGAACGAGGACATCAAGAAATTCATCGTCGAGAAGATCATCAAGCCGCTGCTCCCCAAGGATCTCGACACCTCGAACATCACCTACCACATCAACCCCACCGGGCGGTTCGTGGTGGGCGGCCCGCACGGCGACTGCGGTCTCACCGGCCGCAAGATCATCGTCGACACCTACGGCGGCTGGGGCCGGCACGGCGGCGGCGCCTTCTCCGGCAAGGATCCGACGAAGGTCGACCGCAGCGCCGCCTACATGGCCCGCCACGTCGCCAAAAACATCGTCGCGGCCGGCCTCGCCGACCGCTGCGAGGTGCAGCTCGCCTACGCGATCGGCGTGAGCGAGCCGGTGAGCGTGAACGTCGACACCGAGGGCACTGGCAAGGTCGATGACGAGCGGCTCTGCGACGTGGTGCGGGAGTTCTTCCCGCTCACTCCCCGCGGCATCATCGACTACCTCGACCTGCGGCGGCCGATCTACCGCAAGACGGCAGCGGGCGGGCACTTCGGGCGGGACGGCTTCTCGTGGGAGAAGACGGATCGCGCCGCGGCACTCGCCGAAGCGGCCGGTTCCACTGCGTCCGTCGGGTAGTCGGTAGGCGCGCGATGGGCTCTTGGTGATGTTCACCTCAGCCGGAGGGTGCCGGCTCGGGGGCGGTACAAGTCTCGTCGCGGTGGGCCGCGGCGGCCCAATGCTCCTCGAGCTTGCACCGACCCCCTCCGCCTCCTCTTCCCGATGCGTCGCGTCCAAAAATCCCGATCAACCTCCGCGAAGAAAATCTGCGTAATGAGAGTTCGTGGATCGCATGCGTCGGGTCAGGGAGTGGTCGCGGCGGGCGGCTTGGCCGACGTCGGCGAAATGCTGGTCCGCGGCGGGGCGGCGATCGCGGCGCTGACGGCGGTGGCCGGCGGGAGCGTGCTCGTGCTCCGCCGGCTGGTGGATGCGATCGACGCGGCCCCACCGCCCCTGCTCTTGGCTGCAGTGGCCGCCGTGAGTGTGCTCGTCCTCGTGGCCGATCTCGGGCCGCAGAGCGGGAGCGGTCGCGTCGGGCCGATCCTGGCACGGGTGGGGCTGGTGCTGACCACCCTCGCGCTGGCCGTTCCTCCGGCTCCGACGGTCGCCTCGTGGATCGCCGCGGGAATCTCGCTGCTCGCGACCGCGGGCGTGGTCTTTCGTCACCCGCGGGCCGTTTCGCTCCCCGCGCTGCCGGCCTTGCATCGTCATCGGCGACCGGCCGAGCCCCCGATGCCGCACCCGACGGTACGGCCCGCACGGCGGCGGATCCGGCGGCTGCCGGGCAGTCTGCGACAGCGGCTCACCCGGTATGATCTTCCCGACGGCGTCGACTGCGTGCGTGGCAGGCTCACGATCGCGGTTCCGGGAGCAGCGAAGGCGGCAGCGGGGCATATTGGCTTCTGCCCGGCCTTCGCGGAGACGCCCGAGGTCGAGGTCACGACCGAGTATGATGGCGTGGAAGTCACCGTGACGGCGGCCGAGGTGCTGCCCTGGGGCGTGCGGGTCGAATGCCGGCTTGCCGAGCCCGCAGAGGAGCCGCTCGAGATTCCCGTGGACATCGTCGCCCGGGCGGCCCTGGTGCGGTGACGCTCGACCGACCATTTCGAAATCCCCATGGCACGCTGGCCACGACACATCTGGACGACGCTCTTCACCTACGGGCTCATCTTCGGCGGGTTTCCGCTGCTCTGCTTTCTGTTCTGGATCTGGGTCCGCGGCCGCTGAACTCTACGAGGCTCTCGAGATGCTGCATGCGATCGTGATGGCGGGGGGATCGGGCACGCGGTTCTGGCCCGCGAGCCGCGCCGCCCTGCCGAAACAGCTCCTCCCGCTGGCTGGAGACCACACGCTCCTCGAAGACACCGTCGTGCGGCTCGAGGGCCTCGTGCCACCGGAGCGTGTCATGGTCGTCACGTCGGCCCGCCTGCTCGACGCGGCCCGTCGGCAGCTGCCCCAGGTGCCCGAGGCGGGCCTCGTGGGCGAACCCTGCAAGCGGGACACCGCCCCCTGCATCGGCCTCGCGGCGCTGCTGGTCTCGCGGCACGATCCCGAGGCCACGATGGCCGTGATGCCCTCCGACCACGTGATCCGCCCGGCGGAGACGTTCCGGGCCGCGATCCGCCAGGCCGCCGCGATCGTCGAGGCCATGCCCGGTCGGCTCGTCACGTTCGGCATCCGCCCCACGTATCCGGCTGAGGGCTTCGGCTACATCCAGCAGGGCGAGCCGCTCGCCGTTGGCCCAAGCGACGCCCCGGCCCACACCGTAGCCCGGTTCCGTGAGAAGCCGCCGGCGAGCGTGGCCCGCGACTACCTCGCCGCCGGGAACTACCTCTGGAACGCCGGCATCTTCGTCTGGAAGGCGAAGACGATCCTGGCCGCTCTCGCCGCACGGCAGCCCGAGATGCTCGCCCGACTCGAAGCGATCGCCGCAGTCTGGGACACGCCGCAACGCGATGCCGTGTTCGCCGAGGAATTCGCCGCCATCAAGGGAATCTCGATCGACTACGCCGTGCTCGAACACGCCCCCGACGTGGCCGTGATCGAGGCGCCATTCACGTGGGACGACCTCGGCGGCTGGTCGGCCGTGGCCCGGCAGCGGGGCGCCGACGAGCAGGGAAACACGATCGTCGGCCGTCATCTGGGCATCGACTCCACCGGCACGATCGTGCACGCCGGCGACGGCCACCTGGTCGTCACGATGGGGCTTGCGAATATGCTGGTGGTGCATACGCCCGACGCCACCCTCGTGGCCGAACGGTCTCACGAGGAGGCGGTGCGAAAGGTCGTGGCGGAACTCGAATCCCGCGGCTGGACGGAGTATCTGTGAGCATCCTGCCTGTGCTGGTGTCGAACGCGAATCCGACTTCCGTGTATCCCCGGCTCGGGGGCGGCAAAAGTCTCGTCGCGGTGGGCCGAAGCGGCCCAAGGCTCCTCGAGCGTTCGCCGACCCCCTTCGCCTCCCCGTTCAAGACGGCATTTCCTAGCGACTGGATGCAGTCGTGCGCAGTCATTGCGCTCGCGTTGGCCTGGTGCACGGCCGCCTGCGCTGCTGACGCCACTGCCCGCGACGCCGCCTGGCTCGAAAAACTCCGCCGCTCGAAAGAGGCCCTCGAGTGGACCGACGAACGGGTGCAGCAGGGCTGGCGTCTGCAGCACCGCCCCCGAGGCGACGCCTGCCGGATTCTCGATCCCGACGAC
>JBILVW010000206.1:0-5470 GCA_044370205.1 Pirellulales bacterium
CGGGCATCACGAATTCGGCCGGCAGCGTCGGCAGCGGTGTCGGAGGAGCCGGCGGACGGTAGTCGCCGTCGAGGGGCTGAACCGCCGCCGTCTCGGCTGCGGCGGCCGGATAGGTGCTGGCAGCGGATGGTGCCGGCGGCGGCTCGCCCGTGCCGACCGACAGCGTCGGTGGTGCGGGCGGCGGAACCTGCATCGGCGACACGCCGGCGGGCGGCATCGGGGCGGCGGGCTGAACCGCGGCACCGGGCCCACCGAAGTGGGCAGTGGCCAGATTCGCGAGCCGCAACGCCACGGGGGCTGCCAGCGTGACTCCGCCGGCCACCATTGCCAACCCAATCAGAAACCGAATCCCGCGGGCAATGCCGGCCATGCTTGACGTCTCCTCCGGCAGCCGGCCACGGCCGCCAGAGCAAGCATGCGCCTCCCCGCGGCGAGCGGTGTCGGCGGCGGGTGTTTTCCGGCTTCGGCACCGACTCCCTGCCCGCTACGGCCCGCAGGACCGCGACGGCTTCACAGGGGCAGCGTCAACGCTGCGGTCACGCCGGCTGGGCGGCAGCCGGGCCACGAGCCCGGTCCCGGGCCGTACCGGTGCGGTGCTGCAGCCAGAGCACGATCGGGGCGGCGATGTAGATCGTGCTGTAGGAGCCCGTGATGATGCCCACGAGCATGGTGAAGGCGAAGGCATGGATGCCCTGACCACCGAACAGATACAGGATGAGCGTCGCGAGCAGCGCCGTGCCCGACGTCAGGATCGTGCGGCTGAGCGTCTGGTTCACGGCCCGGTCGATCATGTCGGCCGTCACGAACGGGCTCTTGCCTCGCAGCTCGCGAAGCCGGTCGAAGATCACGATCGTGTCGTTGATCGAGAAGCCCACGATCGTGAGCAGCGCGGCCACCACGTCGAGGCTGATCTTGAAGTCGTCGACGAGGGCCCAGCCCATGAAAGGGGCCACGAACTTGCTCATCGCCAGGCAGGCCACGGCTACGAGCACGTCGTGAGCGAGGGCCACGACGGCCGCCAGCCCGAAGGCCACGTTCTGAAACCGCACCCAGACGTAGAGCACGATCATGAGCAGGCTCGCAAGCAGGGCGTAGACCGCCGTGACCTTCGTGTTGCCGGCCACCTTGCCTCCGATGGTGTTGGCCGAAAGGTAGACGGGCGTGTCGGCGAGCTTCGCAGCCACCCGCTCCAGCACCTTCCGCGTCGCGGGAGGCTCGAGCGACGTGGCCAGCGCCCAGGTGCGGTATGCCTTCGTGCGGCTCGTCATCTCTTCGGCCTCGAGTTCGAACGACGTGCCGGCATGCCCTTCGGCGGCGAGCGCCGCCTCGATCTCGGCCTCGAGCGTGGGCCGGTTGATCTTTTCCGGGAAGTCGAGGGCGACGCCGGTCGTCAGGGCCGTCTCGTCCTTCGTGCCTTCCGCCGAGCTGATTTCGCCGAAGCCCATCGAGTAGGTCGCCAGCCGCCCCGGAAACGCCTCGCGGAGCGTCCGTTCAACGGCATCGTCGTCGCGGAGCGACGTGTCGATCTTGTACCGCAGGTCGGCGGCGGCCTCGCCGGCCGTCACCGAACTCACCGCCACGTCGGGCAGCACCGACACCGCCTTCCGCACCTCGGCGATGTCGAGTCCCTTGTCTGGCTGGAAGGCCACCTGCACGCTCGTGCCGCCGGTGAAGTCGATGTCGAAGAGCCCCTGACCGCGGAGCCAGGCGGCCGCGAGGCCGGCCAGGATGAAGAGGGTCGAGAAGGCGATCGCCGTTCGCATCCACCGCACGAACTGGAACTTCGGCTGGCCGAAGAGGCGGGCCATCGAGAGCGTCTTGAGCAAGCCGTTTCGCTCGGCGAGATCGAACACGACTCGGGAGCAGAAGACGGCCGTGAACAGGTTGAGCGTGAGGCCGAGAACCAGCGTGACGGCAAAACCCTTCAGCTGATCAGTGCCGATCGCGAACAGCACGATGCCTGTGATCAGGGTCGTGAGGTTCGAGTCGACGATCGTGGAAAACGCCCGCTGAAAGCCGTTGCGGATCGCCATCCGCACCGCCGCACCGCGGTCGAGTTCCTCCCGCATCCGCTCGTAGATGAGCACGTTGGCATCCACCGCCATGCCCACCGAGAGCACGAGACCGGCGAGACCGGCGAGCGTGAAGGCCGCCTTGATCGAGATCATGAGGGCCAGCACGAGCACGATGTTGAGCAGCACCGCGAGATCGGCGACGAAGCCGGAGAAACGGTAGTAGGCCAGCATGAAGCAGAGCACCACGATCGTCGCCAGCAACATGGCCTGGGCGCCCGAGCGGATCGTGTCGGCTCCCAACTGCGGGCTGATCTTCTGCTCGCTGATCGGCTGGCTTTCGAGCGCCGCCGGCAGGCTGCCGGCGTTGAGCACTTCGACCAGGAAGTTGATGTCCGCCTGCTTGAAGTTGCCGGTGATCTGGCCGTTCGACGAGATGGCGCTGCGGATCACGGGGGCCGACTGGAGCACGTCGTCGAGCAGGATGCCGAGGCGGCTCTCGAGGCGATTGGCAGGGTCGGGCAGATTTTGACCGGTGAGCAGGCCGAAGCGGGCCGCGCCCCGCGAGTTGAAGGCGAAGTTCACGCAGGGCTGGAGGCTCTCGTCGAAGCTCGGGCTCACGCGGCCGAGATCGCCGCCGGTCACGTCGAACCGGTCGAGCACCACGAGCACCTCCACCCGGCCGTCCGGCATCGCCCGCGTGACGAGGCCGCGATTCTCGGCAGGGTCCATCTTCTGCGTGTCGAGTTCCACCCAGCGCCCCGCCGGCTTGCCCTCGAGATTCACCGTGGCGCCGGCCGTGCGGCCGGCCACGTCGATCACCAGGCGGTGCCGCGGATCCTCGGGGTTGGCGAGGATACGGAACTCGAGCACGCCAGCACTCGACACGATCCGCTTGATGAGGTCGACCTCGGCCTGATCGACCTCGGGCACGATCACCTCGAGTTGATCGAGTCCGTAGCGGCGAACCGTGACCTCCTTCTGACCGCCCGGATTCACGCGGCGGCTCACGGCGGCGACGAGTTTGTCCATGTCGACCGCCGCCGCCCCCGCGGTGACGTCGTAATCGAGCACCGGCACCTCGGCCGTACCGCCGCGTCGCGCGAGCCGCAGTTCGCTCCCCTCGCCGGCCAACGCCTCGAGGCTGCGGAGTCCCGCCTCGCGGGCCGCGGCATCGGCCGCATCGAGCTTCACGGTGAGCCGGCCGCCGGCGCCCCGGGTCACGCTGCCGAGCCGTGGCTCGGTGGCTGAAAGCACCCGTTCGATCTGCCCGATTGCATCGTCGATCCGCGCGGCCGACTGCTTCGATGTATCGACCTCGTAGACGAGGATCACGCCCCCCTTGAGGTCGATGCCGAGCCGCGGCGGCCATCCCATCCAGGTGATCAGTCCGCCGGCCGCGGCGGCGACGAGCACGGCCGCGATCCTGCCCCACATGTCTGAGGCCCGCAGCCGCTTCGCGATCACCCAGGCAAGGAAGGTCGGCACCGCCACGGTGGCCAGCGCGAGCATCCACACGGCCCAGCCTTCCCGCCACCAGGGCATGGCGGCCGGCGGCACGGCGGCAGGCGCCGCTGTCGTGGCCTGGGCGAGAAGTCCGATGGCGAGGCTGGCGGGATTCATGATTCGTCTTTCGTGGTTCGCGAGGATTCGGCGTCGCCCAACACGCGGGCGATGCTGCCGAGGGTGACCGTGAGTTTGACGTTGGCCGCATCGTCGATCTTGAGCGTCACGCGATCGGCGTCGCGATCCACGGAGGCGACGCTCCCGTAGATGCCCGAGGTCGTGACGACGCGGTCGTTCTTCTTGAGGCCGGAGAGCAATTCCTGCTGCCGCCGCTGCTTCTCCTTCTCGGGACGAAAAAGGAGCATGTAGGCCGCCAGCAGCACCAGAGCGATCGGCAGCGTATTGACGAGCGTGCGGACGAACTCGGGAGGCTGCTGGGGCCCGGCCGGCTCCGCCTGGGCGACGAGCATGACGGCCACGGCCGGACGGGGGGCGAGCGACGGTGGCAAGAGCGGCATGGTGTCGTGAGAGCGTGGGGAGCGGATCGAACCGGAGCGGCCGGGCCACGAGGTCCGCCAAACGGCCGAAAGCCCGCAAATGTAGTGGCCCGCACGCCACACGGACAAGAGCGGCCCGTCGGCTTCGGCCCTGACAGCTTCAGGCATCAGGTGCCGCGGCAGCGGGCCGTCCGCCGGCAGCAAACGCCGCCAGCAGTGCCTGACGCTCGGCCGTGAACCGTCCGGCGACGATCGCCGCACGGAGCCGGGCCACGAGCCGTTGATAGAACGTGAGGTTGTGGATCGAGGCCAGCACCGGCCCGAGCATCTCGCCGGCGAGAAACAGGTGCCGCAGGTAGCTGCGGCTGTGACCGCAGGCGAGGCACGGGCAATCCTCCTCCAGCGGCCGCTGGTCGGTGGCATGCACGGCGTTTCGCAGCCGGATCTGACCGGCGAACGTGTAGACGAGCGAATTGCGGCCGCACCGCGTCGGCAGCACACAGTCGAACATGTCGATCCCGGCCGCCACCGAATCGACGATATCCTGCGGCTGCCCCACGCCCATCAGATACCGCGGCCGATCGGCGGGGAGCGCAGGCACCGTCACCGCAAGCGTCGCCTGCATCGCCTCGGGGCCTTCGCCGACGGAGAGCCCGCCGATGGCGTAGCCGGGAAAGTCGAGCTTCCGCAGTTCGGCCGCGCTCTCCTGCCGCAGCTCGGCATCGAGCCCGCCTTGCACGATCCCGAACAGCGCCTGATCCGGCCGCCGATGCGCCTCCCGGCACCGCTCGGCCCAGCGGAGCGATCGCCGCATGGCGTCTTCCACGATGCCTCGCTCCGCGGGCAGCCGCACGACGTGATCCATCTGCATGGCGACGTCGGCCCCGATCCGCTCCTGAATCCGCATCGAGTTCTCGGGCGTGAACGCGACCGGCGCGCCGTCGATGTGCGAGCGGAAGAACGCCCCCTCCTCCGTCACCTTCACCTGCGCCGCGAGGCTGAACACCTGATAGCCGCCGGAGTCGGTGAGCGTCGGCCCGTTCCAGCCCATGAACCGCGCGAGCCCGCCCCCCTGCTCCACGATCGCCTCGCCCGGCCGCAGATGGAGGTGATAGGCGTTCGAGAGCAGCATCCCGGCGCCGGTCTCGGCCACCCGCCCGATATCGACCCCCTTCACGGTCGCCGCAGTGCCCACGGGCATGAACAGCGGCGTGTTCACGCTCCCATGCGGCGTCGTGAGCGTGCCCGCCCGCGTCGCTCCATCCGTCGCCTCGACCGTAAACGCAAATCCTGGCTGCATCTCACCAGCCTACCGGACAACGGCAGGTACCGCCCCGTGCCAGCGACAGGCGGTTGACGTCAACTCGCGTGGGTTCGGGGCTGCCCATGCCCCGTCGCCGGACACTCGCTACGGACATCCTGTCCTTCGCTCGCTCGATGGCGGCTGCGCTCTCG
>JBILVW010000208.1:0-5455 GCA_044370205.1 Pirellulales bacterium
CGCGGGATCCCGGCGCTTGCGCTTAGGGCTTGTTTGGGGAGATCCCGTCGCTTGCGGTCAGGGCTTGCGGGCGTAATTTTCACCACATTGCCCAACCAGCCACGCCCCCGCCAGCAAATGGCAACTGGCGTCAAGATGGCCGGTTGTGCCGCCGATATCGAATGGAGCGAGTCTGCGCGGTGCGCAGGCTTCGCGATTGCCGCGCGACCCCGCGCGGCCCCAGCCACACGGCGACCATGCACCGCTCGACTTCACACCTCCGCTCCCGCCGCCCGGCCCGCGGCCTGCTCGCCCGCGTTGCAGCCATCGCCTGCATCGCCTGCTTCACGCTCGGACCCGCGCTCGCCCAGGAGCCTGCCCGGTTTCTCCCGGCGCCGCTGCTCGCCGAGGCCGAGAGCGCCGCCCACGAAGAGCTGCGACTCAACCCGATTCTCACGCAATCGTTCCTCCAGGCCACCGCCGGTCCCGCTCCCGAAGACGCCACCGTCGAACTTCCGGAGCCACTCCCCGCCCCGGTGCCGCTGACCGCCGCCGACAGCGAGCCAGACACCATCATCATGGAAACCGGACCACCTGGCGTGGTGGCCGTGAAACCCCCTGCCGAGTCGACGGTGCCGGGCTGCGAAACCGACGACCGCGACATCCCGCTCACGCTGGCCGAGGTGCTCGACAGCGTGCGAATCCATTATCCGCTGCTGCAGGCGGTGGAACGGGAGCGGGTCGTCGCCGCCGGCCGGCTCACCAGCGCCATGGGCGCCTTCGACACCAACGTCAACATGTCGGGCAACGCCCTCGCCCCCGGCACCTACGAGAACTACCGCTCCGACATGGGGCTCTCGCAGATGCTCACAGTCGGCGGCATCAGCCTCTTCGGCGGCTACCGCACCGGCTTCGGCGACTTCACCACCTACAACCTCGGCCAGAAGACGGCCGACGCCGGCGAGTGGCGGGGCGGACTCAACGTGCCCCTCGCCCGCGGCCGCGACATCGACCGCCAGCGGGCCACGCGAGCCCAGGCCCAGCTCGATGTATCGCTCGCCGAGCCTGTGATCGAACGCAGCCGGCTCGACTACATGCGGGCTGCGGCGCGAACCTACTGGAACTGGCTCGGCAGCGGCGAGCGGCGGGGCGCGGCCGACCGGCTGCTGCTCCTCGCCACGGAGCGCGACCTCGAACTCCAGCTCCGGGTGGACGAGGGGGCGACGGCCAACATCGAGCGGGTGGACAACCAGCAGAACATCGCGCTTCGCAACGGGCTGGTGGTGCAGACCGACCGGGCGGTGCAGCAATCGACCATCGACCTCTCGCTCTATCTCCGCGATCCGCTCGGCAAGCCGGTGCTCGCCGGCCGCCGCCGACTGCGGCCCGTGCCGCTGCCCGTATCGCCGACGCGGGGCGTGTTCGACGACGCGCTCGCCCGGGCGCTCGCCGCGCGGCCAGAGTTCGCCCGGCTCTCGCTGCAGCGGGAGAAGCTGATCGTGGAGCGGAATCTCGCCGCCAACAACATTCTCCCCGGCATCGACGGCCAGATCACCGGCAACCAGGACGCGGGCTACGGGTCGAGCCCCCTCTCGGGCCCGCTCGGCCTCGACCGACAGGTGCTCCAGGCGTCGCTCATCTTCCAGATGCCGGCCCAGCGGCGGGATGCCCGCGGCAAGATGGTGACGACCGACTCGCAGCTCATCCAGCTCGACCGTCAGCTGCAATACGCCCACGACCAGGTGCGGGCGGAGGTGCAGGACGCGTTTTCCGCGCTCGAACGGGCGTATGAGTTTCACAAGCAGGCGCGGCAGCGGCTCGAACTGGCGATGATCGTGGCCGAGGCGGAGCGTGAGCAGTTGCGGCTCGGCCGCAGCGACGTGCTCCGCGTGACGCTCCGCGAGCAGGCGAAGTTCGAGGCCGACGTGCTCGAGGTGACGGCCCGCCAGGAATTTTGGCGGGCCGAGAGCGACCTCCGCGCCGCCGACACGTCGCTCAGCCCCGACAACCCGGGGCTGCTTCCGCAGATGATGTGGCGCGATCAGTGAGGTGGAAGGGGTTGGCGAGCGGGCGGCCCGGCCGCGGGATCCCCTCGCTTGCGCTCAGGGCTTGTATGACAGGATCCCGTCGCTTGCGCTTAGGGCTTGTATGAGCGGGCGTGGCGATTCATAGAAGCCCCCGGGCGGAAGCCCTGGGGATCGCCGACGCGGAAGCGTCGGCCGCGCCGGTGCTGATACGATCCCGCGCTACTGCCGGATCGGCACGAGCGGCGGCGCCTGCTGGGCCGGGGCCACGGGGGGCACGGCCGCCGGCTGCGCGGGCGCGACCGGCTGAATCGGCACCGTGGCCTGCCGCGCCGGCGTCTGCGGGGCGTATGACTGCTGCGCGGGCGACTGGAGCGGCGGCGTCTGCACCGGCACGGGCTGAGCGTTTACCGGCTGCACCGGCACGGGCTGAGCGTTCACCGGCTGCACCGCCTGCGGCTGACCGGCCGCCGTCGGCGCGGGCACCTGCTGGGGATTCCCCTGCGTCCGCTGGTTCATGTCGTCGATGAGGTTCTTCACCTCCTGATGAAACGCCAGCCCGCGGCCGTCGAACACGTCGGCCGGCGTCACGCCGAATCGGCTGTAGAGCATCGCATTCGCATTGTGGTCCACCGAGAGATCGGCTCCGCCGAGCGACACGCCGAGAAAGAGTCCGCGGCTGCGGGCGTACGAATAGATCTCGGCCCCGAGCTTCGCGTCGGTGCCCGCGTTCGCCTGCCGCCCCACGGGCCCCAGCGCGATCGAGGCATCGGCGCCGAGCGTCACCTTCTGGCCGTTCATGATCCCCTGCAGGCTGCGTGGCGTGGCGAACACGAGCACGATGTCGGCCGCCTGCACGCCCGCCTGAAAGCCGACGCTGCCGCCCCCCATCGTCACCATGACGGGTGGACTCCAGGAACGGTCGGGCCGGCGGACCATGAGCACGCCCTTGCCGTAGTTCACACCCAGAATGAAGCCCCCCTTGATCATGTTCGGAAAGATCGCGACCCCCTCGGCCCGGCCGAGCATCGCCGGCGGGATCGACTCGATCTGCAGGCCGCCGAACTGGTCGAGCGCGTCCTGCGCCTGCTTCACCGTCTGCAGCTCCTCGGCGCCCGACGTGATCTGAAGCTGGGCGGTTGCGGGCTGAGCCAGCACCGCGGCAACGCAGCAGACGGCGAGGAGGCAGGCCCGCGGCAGCGAGATGGAGGAGATCAGGGAGCTGGGGAGGCCGTGAACACGATGCAGCAATCCAAGCATGGCGAATCCTTTCGCGGGAGCCGTGCGAGGCCCCCTGCCTCCGGCTCCGGCTGATACACTGCCGGCGGCGGAAGAGCCTCTCCAAATCATCGATTCAATCTGTCCCCAGGAGTATGACGCATGTGCGGCATCGTCGGCTACATCGGCTTCAGGCGTGCCTCCGACCTGATCCTCGAGGGGCTGCGGCGGTTGGAATATCGCGGCTACGACTCGGCCGGCCTGGCCGTGCTCGACGAGGAGGGCTGCCTCCAGGTGAAAAAGGCAGCCGGCCGGCTCTCCCGGCTGGAGGCCCTCGTGCGGGCGGGCGGAGGCGACCGAGCTGCCACGGCCGTGGCCGACAGCTCGATCGGCATCGGACACACCCGCTGGGCCACCCACGGCGCGCCCACCGACGGCAACGCCCATCCGCACCTCGGCTGCTGCGGTGTGGAAAGCTCTCCGAGCGTGGCCGTCGTGCACAACGGCGTGATCGAAAACTACCACGTCCTCAAGACGCGGCTGGAGTCGGAGGGCTACGTCTTTCGCTCCGAGACCGACACCGAGGTGATCGCCCACCTGGTCGACAGCTGCCTGGAGAAGTCGCTCTCCACCGGCGCCCGCGTGACCGACGAGCCGGCCGACGGCCCGTGGGTGACCGCCGTGCAGCAGGCGATCGCCCAACTCCGCGGCACCTACGGCCTGCTCGTGCTCTTCCGCGAACGGCCCGACCTGCTCGTAGCGGCCCGCTGCGGCAGCCCGCTGGTGATCGGCGTGGCCGATGGCGAGCACTTCATCGCCAGTGATGCCAGCCCCCTCGCCGGTCACGCCGACCGCATCATCTATCTCGCCGACCACGAGGTGGCGGTGATCACGGCCGACTCGCTCCGCGTGATCCACCGCGACTCCGGCCGCGTGGAGCCGACGGTGCAGCCCTTCGATCTCACTGCGGCCGACGTGGGCACGGGGGGCTTCGCCCACTTCATGCTCAAGGAGATCCACGAGCAGCCTGACACGATCAAGGCCGCGATGCGGGGCCGGCTCTCCCGCGACGACGCCACGGCCGTGTTCGGCGGACTCAACCTCACGCCGCGGCAGCTGCAGAAGGTGCGCCGGATCGTGCTCACCGGCTGCGGCACGAGTTGGCATGCGGCGCTCGTGGGCGAGTATCTGATCGAGCAGTTCGCGCGGCTGCCGGTGGAGGTGGAATACGCCAGCGAGCTGCGGTATCGCAATCCGCCGATCGACGAGGGCACGCTGCTCTTCGCGATCACGCAGTCGGGCGAAACGGCCGACACGCTCGCCGCCCTCCGCGAGCTCAAGCGGAAGGGGCATCCCACGCTCGCGATCTGCAACGCCGTGGGCAGCACGATCGCCACCGAGGCCGACGGTGGCATCTATCTGCATGCCGGCCCCGAGATCGGCGTGGCCAGCACGAAGGCCTTCACGAGCCAGTGCGTGGTGCTCGCGCTGCTCGCGCTCTACTTCGGCCGGCTGCGGCACATGAGCTACGAGCAGGGCCGCGAATACATCGCGGCGCTCGAGGCTCTGCCGGGCCTGGTGGCGGAGGCGCTCGAGGCCGATGCCACGATCCGATCCATCGCCGAGAAATACCGCTCGGCGAGCACGTTCCTGTATTTGGGTCGGCAGTTCAACTTCCCGCTGGCGCTCGAGGGGGCGCTGAAGCTCAAGGAGATCAGCTACATCCACGCCGAGGGCTATCCGGCGGCCGAGATGAAGCACGGGCCGATCGCCCTGGTTGATCCGCTCACGCCGAGCGTGTTTCTGATCCCGCAGGGCGCGGTGTACGACAAGGTGCTGCTCAACGTGGAGGAGATCAAGGCCCGCAAGGGCCCGGTGATCGCCTTGTCGAGCCCGGGCGATGCCCGGGTGCGGCAGCTGGCCGACGACGTGATCGAGGTGCCGGAGGCGCCGGACTTCCTCCAGCCGATCGTGGCGGCGATCCCGCTCCAGCTGCTGGCGTATCACATCGCCGTGCTCCGCGGCTGCGACGTGGACAAGCCGCGGAACCTCGCCAAGAGCGTGACGGTGGAGTGAAGGGAGCCCGCGGGGCGGCAATCACACCGCGGGAGCGAGGGCGGCGCGACGCGATGGTGCGGGCCGTCCGCGGCTTCCGCCGCGGGATCCCGTCGCTCGCGCTTAGGGCTTGGATGCGTGGGCGGGAGGTTTCATAGAAGCCCCCGGGCGGAAGCCCT
>JBILVW010000209.1:0-5407 GCA_044370205.1 Pirellulales bacterium
CCAACGTGCAGCTGCTCGGGCTCGACGCCCTGCGGCTTGAAGACCCGCCGCTGTTGATCGATCTCGACCGCATCGAGGCGGTGCAGGCGCTCGACACGACCTTCGCCCCGCCATCGCTCGACGTCGCGAAAATCCTCGGCCAGCGGTAGTGCGTCACCGCTTCTCGTCGCGGATGTAGCGGTGACATTGGACGCACTTCTGCGTCACCTCCATCCAGGCGAGCACGGCGCCGTCGAGGTTCTCCGCCTTGGCGGCCGACCGGAGACCGTCGCAGGCGCGGCGGAACTCGCCGCTGAGCCGGGCGTAGTCCTCCGTCTGAAGCACCTGCCAGCTCGACTCCTGACTCGCCAGCGAGAGTTCCTGAGCACCGCGGGCGACGAGATCGAAATCGGCCAGGGCGAGGCCTTCGAGCACGTTCTTCGAGTGGTCGAGCTTGGCCCGCATGAACACGGCCACGTCATCGACGGCGGTCTCCTGCGCCCCGACGATGCCGAAGCACAGGCCAACCAGGCCGAAGAAGGCCATGGAAGGCTTTTTCCACAGCCAGCTAGTCCAGGCCCAGGTCCTCGTTGTATCCATCCTGCACGACCGCATTCTCGTTCCTTTCGTGGGCCGACAGGTGGTCTGCAAAACAGTCGAAGTCGTGGCCGGCCTGTTGCCACGACAGTGGCGAAATATCGGCGGTGGCGACCGTTTCGATCAACCGCTCGAGCTCGCCCAGCAACACCGGATGCTCGGCCAGCACGGCCTTCACGGCGAGCGAAAGCCGTGGCATCCGGGAGATCGACTCTTCGAGATAGCCCCCCGACTCCTCCTGGCCGAAATGCCGCCGGAGGTAGTCGTAGAGCCCCCGCAACGCCTGCCGCGCCGCCTGCATGGCGGCCTTGCCGGGCGGAGCCGGCACGGCCAGCGCCGTTCGTACGGCCACGAGCTGCTCATGCAGCTCCCGGTGCTGGGCCAGGATATGCCCCATGATGATCGGATCGGCCCGGTCGAGCGACGCCATGATCGGCCTCCGTGAAAAAAAGAACCCCGCGACGCATCCCTGTCGCCGTCCCGGAAGGATAGGGGTGCGGAAAACGCCCTGCCGCCCGAGCCGCCCGCACCGGCGTTCAACCCACGCCACAAAAGGACACTTGGCAGCGGCAGCAATTCTCACGAAACGGGTAGCCGTTCGGGGGTCGCGCGCAGCCGCCGGTGAATTTTGACTGCCAGAGTTGGCGCACCACACCCATCGAGAACGAATCGTCAAAATCCGCCGGCGGCGAGCACGAGCCCCCGACCGGCGGCGCAGGCGAGTCGACGTGCGGCCCCCGACCGGCGGTGCGAGCGAGCAGACGTGCATGCCCGAAACGGCGGCCATCCGGTATAAAACCGGCTTCCCAGGAGGAACGACCTGATGCGCATGGACCGTGGTTGGTGGTTGATCGTCGCCGCACTGGCCTGGCTGCCGGTGGCCGAGGCCCAGCAGGTGGCGGTGGAGGAGTTCACGCTTCCGAACGGCATGCAGTTCCTGCTCGTGCCGCGGAGCGACCAGCCGAATGTGGTGAGCGCAGGCTGGGTGGCCCGGGTGGGAAGCGTCAACGAGCGGCCCGGGATCACCGGGATCAGCCACTTCTTCGAACACATGATGTTCAAGGGCACCGACACGATCGGCACCCGCGATCCGCAGAAGGACGCCCGCTACCGCGCGGAGCAAAAGAAGCTCCGCGACGAGATCAACCGGCTGGTGTGGACGCGGCAGTACGACCGCTTCTTCAAGGGCGAGATCGACGACCCCTGGAATCCGGCCAACGACACGCAGGAGTTGCGGGTGCTCCGCGGCAAGCTCGACGCCTTGATCCGGGCCCAGCAGGGCCGCGGCGAAGGGGGTCCCGAAGCGGCCACGATCGTGAAGGACGAGTTCGACCAGGTCTACACGAAGGCGGGGGGCAGTGGGATGAACGCCTTCACCACCTACGACCTGACCTGCTACTTCATCACCGTCCCCTCCAACAAGCTCGAGCTCTGGGCCTGGATGGAGAGCGACCGGCTCCACGACAGCGTGTTTCGCGAGTTTTATTCGGAGCGGGACGTCGTCCACGAGGAGCGGCGGCTGCGAACCGACAGCACGCCCACGGGCAAGTTCGAGGAGCAGTTCGACGCGCTTTTCTGGGCGTCGAGCGGCTACTCGTGGCCGGTGATCGGGTGGCCGAGCGATCTCAACAGCTACACCTTCGAGCAGGCCCTCGATTACTGGAACATCTACTACCGGCCCGGCAACCTCTGCGGCGTGCTCGTCGGCGACTTCGACCCGAAGCAGGCGAAGCAGCTGATCGAGAAATATTTCTCACGGCTCGACCGGGGCACGCAGTCGCCGCCGCCGGTCGTGACCCTGGAGGTGGAGCAGCTCGCCGAGCAGCGGATGAACGCGGCGGGCGACTTCCCGCCGGCGGTCGAGATTCGCTACCACACCGTGCCCGCCGGCCACGTCGACAGCTATCCGCTCGACATGCTCGCCGAGGTGCTCAACGAGCGGACGGGGCGGCTCTACACCGGCCTCGTCGAGGGCCGCGGCATCTCATCCTCGGCCCGTGCCGTTTCCGACACGCGGAAGTACGCGGGGCTGTTCGCCATCTCCGCCGAGACCCGCGGGGAGGCGACTCCAGAGATGCTGGAGCAGGCCTGGTATGAGGAGCTGGCGAAGCTCCAGGAGGCCGATCTGCCGGAGCGGGAGCTTCGCAAGGTGAAGAACCGCGTCGCGGCCCAGAACTACCGGAAGCTCGAGAACAACATGTCGCTCTTGATCCAGCTCGCGTTCGCCGAGGCGGTGCTCGACTGGCGGGAGATCAACGAGGGGCCGGCCAAGTACGAGGCGGTCACCGCCGCCGACATCCGCCGCGTGGCCAACCGGTATTTCAAAGCCAGCAACCGCAGCGTGGCGACCTACCGCCGCGCGGCCAAGTGAGCCGCGTGCGGCCCAACCGAAGGAACACACTCATGAATCTCCGCCGCTCGCCCGTACGACTGTTCTCATCAAAGCCCCCATGCGCAAGCAGGGGGATCAAAACGCGTGCCACCCACATCATCCCCCGGCTCGCGCCTGGGGGCTTGTATGAAAAATCATCAAAGCCCCCATGCGCAAGCAGGGGGATCAAAACGCGAACCACCCACATCATCCCCCGGCTTGCGCCTGGGGGCTTGTATGAAATGTGCACCCGGCTCGCGCCCGGGGGCTTGTATGAACAAGGTGTCGGCCTTGCGCCTGGGGGCTTGTATGACAAACGTTCCCGGCTCGCGGTCGTAAGCCTGCTCGGCGCGTGCCTGCTCGCCTCGTGCTCCGCTCCGGTAACGGCGCCGCCCGAAAAACCGAAGCCCGTCGCCACCGCCCCGGCGTCGAATGAACGCACGGCGTCTCCCGTCGCGGCCGCCGCTGCCAAGCAGGCCGCATCGACGCCGGCGCCGGCCGCGGCCATCCCCGACCGACCCGAGAAGATTGCGTTTCAGCCGCTGGCCTTCGAGCCGCCAGCTGCGGCCGACTTCCGCCACGTGCTCCCCGACGGCACGGTCGTCTACCTCGCACCCTCCCACGAGTTTCCGCTCGTGAACCTGTCGATCACGTTCAAAGGGGGCGGGTCGCTCGACCCGGCCGAGGTTCCCGGCCTCGCGTCGATGACGGCCCGGATGATCCGCGAAGGGGGCACGGCCAAGCTCCCGCCGGCCGAATTCGACGAAACGCTCGACTTCCTCGCCACCGAGGTGGGCGTGGCAGCCAACGAGACTTTTACCACGGCCACGCTCAACACGCTGAAGTCGAACTTCGACGAAAGTCTCTCGCTGTTTCTCGACATGCTGCGGACCCCGGGCTTCGACCAGGCCCGGCTCGACACGGCGAGAGCCCGGACGATCGAGGGGCTCAAGCAGCGGAACGACGACGCCTCGTCGATTCTCGCCCGCGAGTGGAAGCGGCTCGTCTACGGCACCGATCACTTCGAGTCGGCCGAGCTCACCGGGGCGACGGTCGAGGCCATCGGCCGCGACCGGCTCGCGGAGATGCATCGCCGGATCTTCCATCCCGGCAATGCGATCGTGGCCGTGTCGGGTGACTTCGAACCCCAGGAGATGCTGGTGAAACTGGAGAAGGCGTTCGCCGGCTGGGACCGCGGCGATGTGGCGACCGACCCGACGGTGCCGACGGCGACACTCGAGCCGGGGCTCTACCACGTGCCCAAGGAGATTCCCCAGGGCAAGGTGGTGCTCGGCTGCCGGTCGATCGAGCGGGACGATCCCGACGCGATCCCGCTCTTGCTGCTCAACGAGATTCTGGGGGCGGGCGGATTCACGAGCCGCCTCATGCAGCAGGTGCGAAGCAACGAGGGGCTCGCCTACTCCGTGCGGTCGGCGATCACGCCGCGGGTCACCTATCCGGGCGACTTCCGGGCCGGCTTCGAGAGCAAGAATGCCACGGTGGCGCTGGCGACGAAGATCGTCATGGACGAGATCCGCAAGATCCGCGACGAACTCGTGACGGAGGACGAACTGGAGACGGCCAAGCGAGGCCTGATCGAGACGTTCCCGCGGCAGTTCGAGAGCAAGCCGCAGATGCTCCGCGTGTTCGTGAACGACGAGTGGACGAACCGCCCCAAGGACTTCTGGAAGACGTTCCGGCAGCGGGTGGATGCCGTGACCCGCGAGGATCTTCAGCGGGTGGCCCGGGAGCACCTCGACCCGGCGAAGATGGCGATTCTCGTCGTCGGCGACTGGGACGAGATCGCGAAGGGCGACCTCGACAAGCGGGCGACGATGAACGACTTCTTCGGCGGCGCCGTGAAGCACCTCCCGCTCCGCGACCCCCTCACGCTCGAGCCGCTGCCGGCTCCCTGACGCGGGCATCGTGCGCGACGACGATCCAAGAAGCCCCTGGCGGAAGCCGGGGGACTCCCGGGCGGCCTCCGCGCCCGGAGTGTGGCGGATTTCCGCGGCGGAATGGCGGTGGCCGGACGGCGACGTATGCTCGCCTGCATGTCACACGCCCCCGCCGACCCGCTGCCCGCCCGTCCTGCCGAAGCCCATGCCCTGGAAGTGGCCCGTGGCCTGCCAGGAAACCGCATCGTGTGCACGACCTCCGGCCGTGCGCAGGCCGCCCATGCGCTCGCGGCCGAGCGTGCCGATGCGGGCGTTGTCGCCTGGTTTCTCGACCTGCATCCCTGCGACGCGGCGCAGGCCTCGTGGAGCCCGGTGCCGCCGAACCTTCGCGCCGCCTGCGTGGCCGACATGCCGCCGGGCCCCTATGACCTGGCCGTCGTGCCGCTGGCGAAGACTGGCGAAGCCGAACTCTCCCGCGAAATCCTCCAGCAGGCGCTCGTGAACCTCGCGATCGGCGGCCGGCTTGTGGCGGCGATCGACAATCCGCACGACAAGTGGCTGC
>JBILVW010000210.1:0-5386 GCA_044370205.1 Pirellulales bacterium
CATGACGAAAACAATGCCACGATCCGCCTCCCGTCACTGGCGGGCGTGCCGGCCGCGACGGCGCTCGTGGGATGGCAGAGCGTGCGGCCGGTCGCCCAGAAGCTGCGGTGCCACCGCACGGTGCCGGTCTGCTTGTCGAGCGCCAGCACGTGGAGCCTGTCCTGCCGCGGCCCGCTCGACGCCGTGACGACCACGAGATCGCCGATCACGATCGGACTCGACGCCCCCTTGCCCGGCAGCTCCGCCCGCCACGCGATCCCCTCGCCCTCGCTCCACACCGTCCGGATGCGTTCTCCCGGCGTTGCGCCTCGGCCTCCGTTTCCCTTGAACTCGGGCCAGTCTGCGGCCTGCGCCGGGCTCCCGCTCACGGCCAGTGAGATCACCGCGCAGAGCAGGGCGCCGGCACCGGAACGGTACGAGTTCGCTCGCGGGCGGAGGACCGCCATGCTCGCGATCCTCGCACCGACTCCGGTGCCTTCCTCGTCGTGGAAGCGATGAAAACCGATAGGCGAAGCGAAAAACCGAAGAGGGAGGCGAGCGGGTCGGCGTGAGGATGCCGAGCGTGGCGTGCGGCCGCCAGCGAGGCAACTCATGCCGCCCGCACGCCGGTGCAGGCCAAACGAGGTGGCACGTCGACCCCCGCGTTTCCACGCGGGGCTTCTATGGACCCGGCTTTGGCTAGGGACGTTCGACATCTTCCGCTCGCTTCTTCTGGGCCCCCAGCGGCGTCCCCAGCGGATCGCAGAGCCGGAGCTGAAATTTCCAATCCGCCGCCCAGGCCTCCGTCTGCTCGTTCTGGCAGCACTTCACGAGCACGGTATTGGGGCCGGCGCGGAACTCGGCGGTGGCGACGTATTGATCGATCGCCTCCGACGCGTGGTAGATCTCGTGCTGCATCACGCGGGCACCGTTCACCCATACCTGCACCGCGCACGGGCTGCCGATCCGCACCTCGGCCGGCCCGGCCTGCGGCATCTCGACGGTGGCGAGGGCATAGGCGAGCACGCCCTTCTCGGTCGCGAGGGCCGCATTGAGGTCGATCGCGCCGTGTTTGTCGTTGGAAGCGATGTCCTTCCAGCCGGTCGTGTCTGGCTGGGGCGACTCGGGCGGATAGGCCTTCGCGAAGCCAACACCCCCCTTGTTGTCGAAAGCTGGGCTCACTCGCCACTGGCGGACGAAGCCGAGGACGCCGGCGAGATCGACCGGTTCGCCGTGCTCCGCAAGCCAGCCGGCGATCCGCTCGATCTGGTCGATGTCGCGGGCCGACGTGAGGGCCTTGCGGTGGATCGCTTTCTGGTCTGCGTCGTCGGCAGCGGCGGCCGACGCGAGAAGCTTGTCAACGGCATCGCGGCGAAGTTCGAGCGCCGGATCGTCGAGCATGGTGTCGAGGAGGCCGGCGGCGATCTCCGGCTGGCGGGACTTCAGCCAGGCGTAGGCCAGGCCGCGGGCTCGCGGCGGACGAGCCGGATCGCGAACGACCGCGGCGAGTCGCTCGACCGAGACGTCGTCGCCGGCTCGATCGACGGCCCGCTCGAGTGCGTTTCGCAGCCAGTTCGCGCCGCCGGGCGTGGCCTCCCGCAGGGCGTCGAGGCAGGGGATGATCCATTCCGGAGGCAGTTCAGCCAGGGCGTCGGCCCGGGCTGCGAGCGTTGCTTGACCTTCGATTGCGTGAGACCGGGCGAGTTCGGTGGCGAGTGCCAGGGCGTCGGCGGGCGACTGTGGCGGCTGGGCGCATGCGAATGATGCTGCCGTAGCGATGAGGCTGGTCACAATCGCGAGACTGAATCGCATGGCCCGGCTCCGACGCAGCCGCCCGTCGGCGGCGGCTAACAGTGTAGTGATTCGGCCATTGATGCGGGGCGTCTGCTATTCTCCTCCCGGCGGAACCAGCACTCATCAGACCATTCGACGAGCGAATTCATGAAACCCACCCTTCTCGTGCTCGCGGCCGGCATGGGCAGCCGCTATGGCGGCCTCAAACAGATCGACCCGATGGGACCGTCGGGCGAGACGATTCTCGACTACTCCGTGTTCGACTGCCTGCGGGCGGGCTTCGGGAAGGTGGTGTTCATCATCCGCCCCGACTTCGAGGATGCCTTTCGCGACCGCGTGATCGCCCGCTTCGCCGGCCGCATCGAGACCGACCTGGCGTTTCAGACGCTCGATCGTTTGCCGGCCGGGCACTCACTGCCGGCGGGCCGGGAAAAACCCTGGGGCACGACGCATGCGATCCTCTGTGCCCGCGACGCCGTGACGACGCCCTTCGCCGTGATCAATGCCGACGATTTCTACGGCCGCGATTCGTTCGCCGTGCTCTCCCGCCGCCTGGCAGAGCAGGCCGTGGATTCGACGGGCTACTCGATGGTGGGCTTCACCCTCAAGAACACGCTTTCCGACCACGGCACGGTCACCCGCGGCGTCTGTCGCACCGACGCCCGGGGCTTCCTTGCCGACATCCAGGAACTGAGCGGCGTGCGGCGAACCGGCGACGGTGTCGAGTGTGCGAGTGCCGACGGCCCCGTGCAGCTCACGGGGGACGAGCCGGTGTCGATGAACTTCTGGGGCTTCACACCGCGGATCTTCCCGCAGCTGGAAGCGGAGTTTCGCGGATTCCTCACCGCCCACGGCAGCGAACTCAAGAGCGAGTGCTACATCCCGACGACGGTCGGCAGCCTCGTGAACCAAGGGCAGGCCACCTGCGAGGTGCTCCGCACGACATCGTCATGGTTCGGCGCGACCTACGCCGAAGACAAGCCCGTCGTGCAGGCGAGCCTCGCCGCGCTCGTGAAGCAGGGCGAGTATCCGGTGAGCCTGTGGAGTTGAGCGGGCCGTGCCCCGCGCTCGGCATCCATCCAAGCCCCCATGCGCAAGCAGGGGGATCAGTGCGGCGTCGATCACGAAGCGGCCCGGATCATTCCCCGGCTCGCGCCTGGGGGCTTTTATGAAACGGAACCGCCTTCATCCAAGCCCCCATGCGGCTCCCTAGACTGATATCCTGTCAACCGTGAGGCGCCGCGACTGTTGCCGCCTCCGAGCCGGCGATGACACGAAACACCCCATGCAGTCTCAGCATGAACCTCTGGTCGCTGCCGCTGTCGCGTGAGCCCGAGCTCATGGACGACCCCGCGCTCCCGGCGGCCGACCACATCGAGGCCCTCGGAGCCCTCGCCACCATCAATGCGGTGTCCCGCACCGCCGCGCAGGTCGCCCGGGCCGTGCGGGCGAGCATCCCGGCGGGCACGGAACTCACGGTGGTCGACGTGGCCTGCGGCGGCGGAGACGTGACCGTCGAGTTGCAGCGGCGGCTGGGCCGGGTGCACAGCCTTGGGCGAACACAGCTCGTCGGTATCGACATCAGCCCGCGGGCGGTCGAGCGGTCGCAGCAGCTCGCGGCCAGCCGCGGCAGTGCGGCCACGTTCGCGGTCTGCGACGTGCTGCGTGACGGCTGCCCACGATGCGACGTCGCGGTGAGCTCGCTCTTCCTCCACCACCTCGACGATCCCGCCGCCGTGTCGTTGCTGCGTCACATGGCGACGGCCGCCCGCGTGGGCGTCGTGATCTCGGATTTGATCCGCAGCCGCATCGGGCTTGCGCTCGCCGTGATCGGCACGGCCGTGCTCTGCTCATCGCGGGTGGCGAGGGTCGATGGGCCGATGTCGGTGCGGGCCGCCCGCACGATGCCTGAGTATCGAGCGCTCTTGGATCGGGCCGGGCTGTCTGCCGCGACGATTCGGCGGACCTGGCCCGAGCGGGCGGTCATCACCTGGCGAAAGCCCCACGATGGGTGAGCTGATGCAACCGGCAACTCCAGACATCGAAGCCACGCTCACGCTCGACGCCGCGGCGGACAGGCGGTGGGACGTGATCGTCGTCGGCGCCGGCCCGGCGGGTGGATCGGCGGCCGTGCGGCTTGCGCGGCATGGCCTCGACGTGCTCTTGATCGATCGGGGCAGGATGCCGCGGGGCAAGCTCTGCGGCTGCTGCCTGTCGCCGGCGGCGCTGGCGGAGCTTCGCGGCCTCGGTCTTTACGGTCTGGTGGAGCAGGCCGTGCCGCTCGAGCGGATCCGTCTGGCGGCAGGCGGCCGGGAGGCGGCGATCGACGTGCAGGACGGGGCGACGCTGTCGCGGGAAGCGCTCGACCCGGCGATCGTGGCCGAGGCGATCGCGGCCGGCTGCCACTGGCTCCCGCAGACGACGGCCACCGCCATAGACGAGATGGACATCGGCGGCGAATCGCAGGCCATCGTTTCGATCCGGAACGCAGCACCGAACGCCCCTCCTGGAAGCCCGAAGCGGGAGCGACGGGACGGTGACGACGGGATGGCCACCGGCCTCACCTGCCGCAGGCTGATCCTCGCCACCGGGCTCGGCGATCACGTGCGGCTCACCGCTACCAAGTCGCGTCAGCCACCGACCCGGACGATCGCCGCCCGGAGCCGGATCGGCATCGGTGCGGTGCTGCCAGCCGACGCGGCGGATCTCCCGGCAGGTGAGCTGCTCATGGCGGTCACCCGTACGGGCTACTGCGGCATCGTGCGACTTGAAGATGGACGGATCGATGTCGCGGCGGCAGTGGATCGCGACGCCCTCGCCCGTACAGCTCCAGCGGACGTGCTTGCCCGCATCATGGCCGAGGCGACCAGGCGTCAGACTGCCACGGGTGAATCTGCGGAGCATCTCCGCGACGCGCTGGCGATCGCGACCATCAGGGCCACGCCGGCGCTCACGCGATCCGCCCCGCTTGTGGAGGGGATCGGTGGCAGCGTGTTTCGGATCGGCGACGCGGCTGGATACGTGGAGCCCTTCACGGGAGAGGGTATGGGCTGGGCCCTCGCGGCCGGCCGGATCGTGGCGGAGGCGGTGTGGGACGCCGGACTCGGCGGTCTCGCTCCCGCTGTGATTGCCTCCGGCCTGTATAACCAGTTGCATGCACGGCATTTCGGACCTCGCCATGCACGCTGCCGCCGCGTGGCTGCCGGACTGCGAATGCCACGACTCGTGGGCCTCGCCGTGCGGGGAGCCCGGCTCGCCCCCTGGGCGGCCCGGCTGGCAGTGCCGATCGTGACCGGAAGCCGTTCCCTGCAAGGAGGCTTCCGGCTGCTGCGTGGCCATGGCCTGCTTTAAAAAAGACGTTGTGTCATGACGGACGATGCATCTCGATCCCGAGCCGTGATCACTGACCGCGTCGTGGGGTTCATCGGCACGGGCATCATGGGTCGCAGCATGGCGGGCCATCTGCTGGCGGCCGGGCACGAGGTGCATGTCTTCAATCGCACGCGGGCCAAGGCCGAGCCGCTACTTGCCGCGGGTGGCGTCTGGCACGACACGCCGGCTGGTGTCGCTGCGGCGAGCGACGTGGTGATCACGATGGTGGGCATGCCGCACG
>JBILVW010000211.1:0-5380 GCA_044370205.1 Pirellulales bacterium
TGATCCGGTCGGTCGTGACGAGCGAGAGCGGGTGGCCCGCCACTGAGACGGCGGAGGCCAGGGGCCGTGCGGCGGTGCCGTCCGGGCGGATGACCCGCGCGGCGCGGATCACGCTGCCGCGGGCGAGCGTGGGGGCGAGCCCGCCGGCGAAGCCCGCGCTGACGAGCAGCCGCGGGCGGTGGCCTGCCACGAGCAGCCGCGCCGCCCGCGCGGCCGCATCGCCACCGACGCCGGCCACGCACCAGGCGACCCGCCGGCCAGCCACCGTGCCCTCGCGAAACGTCAGCCCTCCGGTCTGCAGTTCGACCGCGTCGGTCGCCAGCCGGGCAAACCCATCGGCCTCGATGGGCACCGCGAACAGAATCCCCGCCGCGCATCGCATCGGCGGCCGTTCCTCACCAGCGGTTCGAGTGGCGGAGTGCAATCGCAGCATGTCCTTTGGGTGAACTGGCCTACCCGAAACGCCAGGCGAGACGGTCGGTGCAAGCTCGAGGAGCATTGGGCCGCCCCGGCCCACCGCGACGAGACTTGTACCGCCGTCGAGCCGGCTGCTCACGAGACGGGAAATCTCTACCGGCCGTGCAGCCAGCCGCAGAGGCCGAGGGGATCCCACCAGCATACGCCCCGGCAGCGGCTGCAGCCGCATGGCGGCGCCGCGACGGTCGCCACTTCGTACTTCGGCACCCGCTCGGGCTCGCCCTCGACCTCCGTCTTGTAGAACCGCTTCTTCACGTAGAGCCGGCCGCACGGCGGCGAACAGCGGCACTCCGGGGATGGTGCGTGCCAGGAGTCGAAGCCCCGGGCGCAGGCGTACTCGCACTTCATCACGTAGTTCGGCCGCGTGGGCTGCTTCTCGTCCCAGGTGGCCTTGCACGCGGGCAGGCATTCGACGCAGCCGCCGGTGGCGGTGCAGGTGCAGTCGGCCGCCCGTGCGGCGGCGAACGCCGCCCCGACGACGGCGGCGAGCAGCAGGCAGGATCGGGTCGTCATGATGTGGATGCTCCGAGTGAGCCCTCGTATGGGCGGCTAAAAGTCGAAGGCCAGCCGCGTGCCGAAGCCGTGAATCCAGCCGCTGCCGTCGTAGCTCGGGCTGGGCACGACGGCGCCCGTGGAGTCCTTCTGCCAGGGCGTGCTGGCGAAGTCGCGGTAGGTGGCGTCGTAGTTGAAATAGACGCGGGCGTTCGGATTCCACATCCAGTTGAGCCCGAGCGTCACGCCGTTGAGCACGCCACCGTTGACCTCACCGTCGTCGAGGCAGAGCCAGTTGTACCGCATGCCCACCTGCCAGGCCCCTTCGCTCAGACTCGGCCAGCGGCCCGAGCCGCCGTGCCGGACGGCGTAGAAGTTGTTGTGCGGCACCGGTCGGTCGAACCGGTATTCGAGCTTCGAGTAGGTGCGGCTCTCGCCCGTGAGGAAGTAGAGCACCTCGGCGTAGGCGCTCTGAAAGTAGGCGGTGCCGATCGACGTTCCGGGCTGCGGCTGGTAACCATTGGTGACGAGCGGGCCGGCGCTTGTCGTCTTGGCGTTGTAGAGCCAGGAGCCGAAGTACTCCGACTGGAACGACCAGGGGCCGTTGTTGCCCACGAACTCCAGGCCGATCATGTTCTGCCAGTCGCCCTCGAGCAGGCCGGTGTCGGCGTAGATCGAGTTGAGCGGGCCGGGGGGGCCGTTGCGGATGCTGCCGCGGCTCCGGAACCGCACGGCCGTGATCGGGTCGCCGATCGGCAGGCCGGTCGTGCGGTCGAATGACGCGTACTGCTTCCGCGGTTCCATCGTGCGGCCAGAGACGGCGAGGTGGAGCAGTTTGCGGCCGTCATCCTCGAACACCGGCAGGTAGATGAGCCGGCCGACGGTCATGCTGCCGCCGCTGGAGTTGCTGAAGCCGAACGGGTTGCTCGTGTTTTTGAACTGGCCGATCTGCCAGCCGACCGTGCCGTCCTCGGTCGAGTTGAGGATCTGGATGCCCGGGAGGAAGCCGTTGTTGAAGGGGCCCTCGAAGGCGTCCTGGGCGAACGACCGCTCCATGAAGTTGAGCCAGCGGCTGCTCGTGAGATGTTCGTAGCCGTAGGGATCCTTCTGGTTGCCGATGCGGACGATGCCGAGGATCGGCAGCTCGCGGATCTGGAGCCAGAGGTCGGTGACGGCCGTCAGCGGCCCGGAGTCTCGCTCGGTCGGATAGACCTCGTTGTTGACGTTGATCTGGTTGACGAAGTCGTATTCGCAGGCCCAGTCATAGAACTCGTACATTCGCCCTTCGATGCGGAGTCGGGCTCGCCGGAAGGCCACGGTATCGGACAGTTCGGGATCGAGCCCTCCCTGGTTTCGCGGCTGGTCCAGCTGCTGCCCCTTGGTGAAGGCCACCGCATCGACCTGCGTGCGGCCGCCGATCTTCACGCGGAAGTCCTTGTGGGCCGCCTCCGCCTGAAAGCCGTCGGCCCACGTGTCTTTGAATACCTTGTCGGAGCCGATCTCGTAAGGCTCGGGCGGCTCCGGTTGTGCCCCCGGTTCCGTGTCGGCGTCCGCCTGATCCGCGGCGACAAGGAACGGCCCGACATCGGCGGCGAACACGGGCCGAGCGGTCGCGAGAATCAAGGCGAGGCAGACCCAGGCTGCTCGCCTCGGCTTTCTCCAGATGCTCTGCATGGCGCGATCTCGCTCATCCGCACTCCTTGCCCAGGAGGCACTTTCGGAACAATCGGCACGAACCGCCACGCAGCATCAGGAGTGGGCGATTTCTTGCCCGAAGGCAACGTTCAAGCCGGCACTGCGGCGGCGGGCGGGGCAGGCTGCGGTGTTTTGAGTGGGCTGGGGGGGGCCGCGGGCGGGAGTCGTACGGTGACCTTCGTGCCCGAGCCGGCGGTGCTCGTCACCGAGATCGAGCCCCCATGCCGCTCCACGATTGCCTTGCAGATCGAGAGCCCGAGGCCGCCGCTCCGCCCGCCGTCGTCGTGGGACCGCGCCGCATCGGCCTTGAAAAACCGGTCGAACACGTGGCCTAGGTGCCGAGCGGCGATGCCGACGCCCGTGTCGGCCACGGCGAGTTCCACGGCGGCCGGCTGTCCGTCCAGTCGTACGCCCACGTCCACGCGGCCTCCCGGGGGCGTGAATCGGATTGCGTTGTCGAGCAGGTTGCCGAGCACCTGCCTCAGCTGCGGGGCGTCGCCTGCCACGATCGCCGGAGCCGCGGCACTCAGATCGATGGCCAGCCCGCGTTCCTCGCCGGCGGCGGAAAACATCGCGACCGATTGGCGTGCCAGTGCCGCGAGATCGATCCGCTCGGAGGGGGGCGGGCGGGCGTCGTCGCTGGCTTCGGCGAGCGTCAGCAGATCGTTCGACAGCTTCGAGAGCCCGCAGGCCTCGTCGAGCACCTCGGCCAGCGTCTCGCGGTATTCCTCGACGCTGCGGTCGTGGGAGATCGCCACCTCGAGCGAGCTGCGGACGGCAGCCAGTGGGCCGCGGAGTTCGTGGGCCGCGTCGGCGACGAACTGCTGTTGCCGATCGACGTGGGCGGCAACCTGATCGAGGAGCCGGTTGATCGTGGCCGCCAGCGTGTCGAGCTCGTCACCCGTGCCGCGCACCGGCAACCGGTCGCCCAATCGCGTCGGCTTGAGCTGCTCGGCCGTGTGGAGCATGGCGGCCACGGGCTGCGTGGCCTGGCGGGCCAGCCACCATCCGGCCAACGGTGTCAGCAGGCAGAGAACGCCGCCCACGACCAGCAGCACCCTCACCAGCGACGACAGTCCGGCGTCGAGCCCGGTGGTGTAGGTGCCGACCCGCACGTGGTAGGCCGGTTGTCCATCGCGGGCGACGCGGAGCCGCACATAGCGGTAGGGACCGACCTGTACGACGTTTTCCTCGCGGTCGAGGTTGCTCGGCGGAAACGTCGCCACCTCGTTCGGGCAGTGTTCACTCTTCCAGAGCGTGGTGCCGTCCTCGCGGAGCAGCTGCACGAACCAGCCCCGCTGCTCGTGGCTCTCGGCCTTGCGGCTGATTTCAGCAACGACCGCATCGATGTCGGGAGAGAGGTCCCGCATGGCGAGCACGACTTCGCTGACCGCGGCTCGCAGCTCGGCGTCGGCATCGTCGTAGAGCGTCGCGCGGGCGGCGAATCGGGCCGCCAGCAGCGACGCGATCGCCATCAGCAGGACGACGACCGTGTTCCAGATCGTGAGCCGCAGGCGGAGCGTTGCCCACGGGATGCGGTCAAGAGGCGGCCAGGGCATATCCGCGTCCCCGTATCGTGCGGATGAACGACCCATCACGGTCCCGGTCGAGCTTCCCGCGGAGACGGTTCACGTGGACCTCGATCACGTTCGTCGGGCCGTCCCAGTCGAAGCCCCAGACATGCTCGCAGAGCATGGCCCTGGTGACCACCTGCCCGTTGAACCGCATGAGCAGTTCGAGCAGGCTGAACTCGGTGGGCGTGAGGTCGATCGTGCGGCCGTCGAGGGCAAGCCGTTTCGTCACGAGGCTCAGGTGGAGCGGCCCCACCGTGATCTCCATCGCAGGCTTGTGGGCGGCGCGACGGTGCAGGGCGGCGATTCGGGCCAGCAGCTCGTCGACCGCGAAGGGCTTGACGAGATAATCGTCAGCGCCGGCGTCGAAGCCCTCGAGCTTGTCGGGGACCGTGCCCCGTGCGGTGAGCACGATCACGGGCGTGCGGACGCCCGCGGCTCGGGCCGCCCGCAGCACGTTGACGCCGCCTGTTTTCGGCAGCATCAGGTCGAGCACGGTCACGTCGCTCGAGAGCAGCGTCTGGTCGCGGATGGCCGTCTCGCCGTCCGCCACCCAGGTGCACTGATGGCCCGCTTCCGACAACGCCTTCCGCACCGACTTGGCGATCACGGGGTCGTCTTCGACGATTGCGACGTGCATGGTTTCTGCCTCCTCCCGCTGGTTACTCCCACTCGATTGTAGCGGGGGGCTTCGAGGAAATGTCGTAGACCACCCGGTTGATCCCGCGAACCTCGTTGATGACGCGGGTCGAGATCCGGGCCAGCACCTCGTAGGGCAGGTGGCTCCAGTCGGCGGTCATGAAGTCCTCGGTCTCGACCGCCCGCACCGCGAGCACGTCGTCGTAGGTGCGGGCGTCGCCCATCACGCCCACGCTCTGCACGGGCAGGAGCACGGCGAACCCCTGCGACACCGTTCGCATGAGGCCGGCCCGCTCGATCTCCTCGAGCACGATCGCATCGGCCTCGCGAAGCTTGTCGAGCCGCGGCTTCGTCACCTCTCCCAGGCACCGCACGGCCAGGCCGGGCCCGGGGAACGGATGCCGCCAGACGATCCGCTCGGGGAGTCCGAGCTGCAGCCCCAGCTGACGGACCTCGTCCTTGAACAGGTCGCGGAGCGGCTCGACGAGCTCGAATTGCAGGTCGTC
>JBILVW010000212.1:0-5367 GCA_044370205.1 Pirellulales bacterium
AATCTCAGCTGAGATGGCCACGGGCTCGGGCTTCGTGCCGGCGTGCATGAGGCAGTGGACGGCCACGATGCGGCCCTCGGCCACCGGCCGGCCTTCGTGGGCGAACCGAAACCCATAGGTCAGGCTCGTGCGGCCAATGGAGACGATGCCCGCGACGACCTCGAGCTCGTCGCCGAACCGCACGGACGACGTGTAGTCGCACTCGGCTGAGACCCGCGGCCAGCTCGCCTCGCTGCCTGCCGCATCTCGGTCAACGACCGCCACACCCGCGGCCCGCAGCAGTTCGTGCTCGACCGACTCCATCCAAAAAAAGAAGGCGGAAAAATGCGCGATCCCTGCCGCGTCGGTGTCGCGGAACTCGACACGGCGGCGGGTCGTGAACGCCACGAAGGTGGCTCCCGTCTGAACTGACTGCCTGAAGGCGGCGTTATTCGCCGACGTACGGCAGAAGCGCCATGAACCGGGCCCGCTTGATGGCACTCGTCACGGCATGCTGGCTGGCTGCGGTGCAGCCGCTCTTCCGACGGCCGATGATCTTTGCCTGCCGGTTGACGAGTTTGCCGAGGAGTTCGAGGTCCTTGTAATCGACATAGAGCGGACGGGGGCGGGCGCCATCGATGAAGATCGGATCCTTCCGCTTCACCTTGGCACGCGGCTTCGCCTTCTTGCGGGCCATCTTGGCCGCCTTCGCTCGTGGACCTCCGAAACTCATCGCGACTCTCTCGTCTTCGGTTGGGGAAAATGTTGGGAATGATGAACCGCGGGAGCCGCCTCATGAGCAGGCCGGCTCCCGCGTGAAAAACACGTCAATGCGTCGGAACGCCCAGAGGCTTAGTAGCGGTCGCCGCCGCCGCCGTAGCCGCCACGGCCACCGCCGTAGCCACCACCGCCGCCACCGCCGTAGCCGCCGCGGCCACCGCCGCCGCCACCACCGCCGTAGCCACGACCACCGCCGCCGCCACCGCCGCCACCGGCACGGGGCGTACGCTCACGGGCTTCGTTGACCGTCAGCGGACGGCCGTTGATCTCATGCCCGTTCAGCGCATTGATCGCCGCCTGCAGGCCGTCATCGGTCTCCATTTCAACGAAACCGAAACCACGCGAGCGTCCGGTCTCACGATCGGAGATCACTTCTGCGCTGCGCACGGCACCGTGCGGAGCAAACATCGCTTCGAGATCGGCCGACGTGGTGGACCAGGGGAGGTTCCCCACGTAAATCTTCCGGGCCATAGCAAACAAAACCTCTGGGACTCGGGAACTGGATCGAGAAACCAATCGACTCAATCGACCATCGCCGAAGCACAAACCGCAGTTCCCGAACGGACAGGAGTGCGGACGAGAGTCAGTCGAACGTGGAAAGTTCTAGCATCCGGCCGCAATCCCCACAACACCGGGGGCCGGACAGCGTCCCCCACGGCCTATCTCAGTCTCCCGTGGCCCCCTTCGGCCCGGGGGCCCCCAGCTGGCGACCGACCAGAAACGCCGTGCGGACCACGCCCTTGCCCTTGACGGTGATCTCGCCCCGATCGACGGTCTCGAAGGCGTCGCCGACGAGGGCTGCGGTGGCCGCCGAGAGATGAATCCGCCCCGGTTCACCGAGCGCCTCCATCCGGCTGGCGAGGTTCACCGTGTCGCCCCAGAGGTCGTAGGCGAAGCGATCACGGCCGATCACCCCGGCGACGACGGGTCCCGAGTGAATGCCCGCCCGCAGCCGCATGTCGAGACCACGGCGGGTGGCGAGGGCGTCGAACGCCCGCATGAGCTCGATCGCCAGGCCGGCCATCGCCGCCGCGTGATCGGGCCGGGGCTCCGGCAGGCCGGCCACGGCCATCCAGGCGTCGCCGATCGTCTTGATCTTCTCGATGCCGTGAGCGGCGGCCAGGTGGTCGAAGGTGGCGAAGATCTCGTCGAGGAGCGTCACGATCTGCTGCGGTTCCGAGCGGGCGGCGAGCTCCGTGAAGCCGCACAGGTCGGCGAACAAAACGGTCACGTCGGCATGCAGGTCGGCGATCACCTGGGGGCTGGCCTTGAGCCGGTCGGCGATGGGCCGGGGCAGGATCGCGTGGAGGAGGCGATCGGCCCGTTCCCGCTCGCGTGCCAGTTCGGCGTTGGCCTGCTCCAGGGCCGCGAAGGCGGCGTTCCGTTCGAGGAGCCGGGCATAGGCCTCCGAATGCAGTCGCACGCGGGCGACCAGTTCCACGGCGGCCGGCAGCTTGACGAGATAGTCGCTCGCCCCGCCGGCGAGCAGCTCCGCCTTGACCTCCGGCTCCTCGACGGCCGAGAGCACGATGATCGGCACCAGCGACGTCTCGGGCAGCGCCCTGAAGCGGCGGACCATCTCGGCCCCCTCGACATCGGGCATCACCAGATCCTGAAGGATCACGGTGGGCCGCAGGTGCACGGCGGTCTCGAGAGCGGCCGCGGCCGTCTGGCGATGGTGCACCTCGACGTCCGGCTGTCCGGCGAGCATCTGCTGCACCACCTTGCCGATGAGGGCCGCGTCATCGACGAGGAGCACGCGATGGCGGGCTGCGGAGCCGGCGGGCGGAGGGGTGTCGGGCATGCGATGGGGGATGCGGATGGGGCCGCGAATCAGTCGAGCGCAGGCCGTGCGAGCGACGATCGCGAGTATAGTATGTCGTCATGAGAGTGACGCTGCTCCCCTCATCGTGTGGTTCGCCGAATCCGGGGCCACAGTTCCTTTCCAGCTATCTCGTCGGCGACGAGATCGTCATCGACGGCGGATCGATCGGGCTCCAGGCCGACATCGATCTCCAGCGTCGGGTGCGGCACGTGTTTTTGACGCATGCCCACCTCGACCACGTCCTGAGTCTGCCCATGCTGGTCGAGAACGTGTATGCGGACGGGCCGGCATGCGTGGAAGTGCTCGCCTCTCCCGGCGTGCTCGCTGCGATCCGTCAGGATCTGTTCAATGACCGGTCGTGGCCCGACTTCTTCGCCCTCTCCTCGGCGACCGAACGGTTCGTGTCGGCCACACCGATCGAGCCGCTCGTGGCCGTCGAGCGGGCCGGCTTCCGGATCACGCCGGTGCCCGTCGCGCATGGCAGCGACACCTGTGGGATGGTGGTGGACGACGGCCGGTCGTGCGTGGCCTTCGCCGCCGACACCGGCACGACCGACCTGCTCTGGCGGCATCTCGCCGAGCGGCGAGGCGTCCGGGCGGTGTTTCTCGAGTGCAGCTTTCCGAACGCGCTCGCCGGGCTCGCGGAGCGGTGCGGCCATCTCTCGCCCCGCACCTTCGCTACCGAAGTCTCCCGTCTTCCCGCCGGCGTTCGCGTTCTCGTGGTGCACCGCAAGGCGGTCCATGCCGAGACGATCGCCGCCGAGATCGCCGCCCTGAATCTTCCCGGAGTCGAAATGACCGTGCCCGGGCAGCACTACGAGCTATGATCCGAATCGCCGGCGGAGCCTGCGCCCTTTTGGCGGATCGTACATTGCCTGCAAACAGGTACTTCACCTACGACTCGGATTCCCACTTCCCTTGGAGTTTCATCGAGATGATCGCCCCCAGTCATGTCCGTGTCGTCCTCCGAGCGGTCGCCGTCGCGATCGCGATCGTCACCCTCGTTCGGCCTTCCGCCGCCGCCGACGGAGCTCCGCGCCGGCCCAACATCCTCGTGATCTGGGGAGACGACATCGGGCAGTTCAACGTCGGGGCCTACAACCTCGGCATGATGGGCTACAAGACGCCCAACATCGACCGGATCGCCCGCGAGGGGGCCCTGTTCACCGACTGGTATGGCCAGCAGAGCTGCACCGCCGGCCGGGCGGCGTTCATCACCGGGCAGTCGCCGATCCGCACCGGCCTCACGAAGGTCGGGCTGCCCGGGGCGCCCGAGGGCATGCAGCCGCAGGATCCGACGATCGCCACGCTGCTCCGGGCCCGCGGCTACGCGACCGGCCAATTCGGCAAGAACCATCTCGGCGACCGCGACGACATGCTGCCCACGAATCACGGCTTCGACGAGTTCTTCGGCAACCTCTACCACCTCAATGCCGAAGAGGAGCCGGAGCATCCCGACTACCCGAAGAATCCCGAGTTCAAGAAGCGGTTCGGTCCCCGCGGCGTGATCCATTCGTTCGCCAACGGCCCGATTACGGACACCGGCCCGCTGACGAAGAAGCGGATGGAGACGATCGACGAGGAGGTCAACGAGAAGACTTTCGCGTTCATGCAGAAGGCGAAGCAGGCCGACAAGCCGTTTTTCATCTGGTGGAACTCCACGAAGATGCACATCTTCACGCACCTCAAGGAGGGCGTGGCGGGGAAGACGGGCCTCGGCATCTACGCCGACGGCATGGTCGAGCACGATCGGCAGGTGGGCGAGGTGCTGGCCAAGCTCGACGAGTTCGGCCTCGCCGAAAACACGATCGTGATGTACTCCACCGACAACGGCGCCGAGGCGTTCACTTGGCCCGACGGGGGCACGACGATGTTTCGCGGCGAGAAGAACACGCAGTGGGAGGGGGGGTATCGCGTGCCCTGCGCGATCAAGTGGCCGGGCGTCATCAAGCCCGGGACCGTGATCAACGAGATCGCCGCCCACGAGGACATGCTGACGACGCTCTGTGCGGCCGCTGGCGACGCGACGGCCAAGGACGACCTGAAGCAGGGCCGCCGCATCGGCGACCGCACCTACAAGGTGCACCTCGACGGCCACGACCTCGGCCCGGCCCTGCGCGGCGAGGGGCCGTGGCCCCGCAAGGACTTCATCTACTGGACCGACGACGGCAGCGTGGCGGCGCTGCGGTATGAAAACTGGAAGGTGACGTTCCTCAAGCAGAATGCCCACGGCCTGCACGTCTGGCAGCAGCCCTTCGAGGAGCTGCGGGCGCCGACGCTCGTCAACCTGCGGATGGATCCCTTCGAGCTGGCCCAGGACATCGGCATGGATTACCAGCGGTGGTATCTCGAGCACATGTTCGCGATCGCTCCGGCATCGGCGTACGTGGGCCAGTGGCTGCAGAGCTTCAAGGAGTTCCCACCGCGGCAGAAGCCGGGTAGCTTCAACCTGGACCGCGTCATGGAGGCGGTGACCGCCCAGTCCGGCGCGGGCCGCTGACACCCCCTACAGAACGATGCGATGGATCCCAGGGCCACCTACGCCCGGAAGGAATACGAGCACGGCGAACTCGATGAGTCCTCGGTGGAGCGGGATCCGATCCGGCAGTTCGCCGCCTGGTATGACGCGGCCGTCGCGGCGGGTGTGCCGGAGCCAGAGGCGATGACGCTTGCCACGGCGACTCCCGACGGGAGGCCGTCGGGGCGAGTCGTGTTGCTGCGCGGCTTCGACGCCCGGGGCTTCTGCTTCTTCACCAACTACACGAGCCGCAAGGGCCGCGAAC
>JBILVW010000213.1:0-5365 GCA_044370205.1 Pirellulales bacterium
GTGGACAAGGTCAAGCGGAGTGCCAACGGGATCATCATGGATCCCGTCACGCTGCCTCCGTCGGCCACCGTGGGGCGGGCCCGCGACGTGATGGATCAATACAACATCTCGGGCGTCCCGATCACGACCGACGGCCGGAAGCTCGTCGGCATCATCACCCGCCGCGACCTCCGCTTCCTCGAAAGCGGCGAGACCCCGATCGCGGAGATCATGACGAAGTCGGGGCTGGTCACGGCCACGGGCGCCGTCTCCCTCGACGAGGCCGAGCAGATCCTGATGGCCAACAAGGTGGAGAAGCTCCTGCTGGTCGATGCCCAGGGGCTCCTCACCGGCCTGATCACGATCAAGGACATCGACATGATGAAGCGGTTCCCCAACGCCTGCAAAGACAGGCAGGGGCGGCTGCGGGTCGGGGCCGCGGTGGGCGTGTTCGACTACGAGCGGGCCGAGAGCCTGATTTCCAAGGGCGTGGACATGCTCGTCGTGGACAGCGCCCACGGCCACTCGTCGAACGTGATCGAGACCGTTGCGGCAATCAAGAAACGCTGGGCAATCGAGGTGGTTGCGGGGAATGTGGCAACCCGGGAAGGGTGTCGCGATCTCATCAAGGCTGGCGCAGATGGAGTCAAAGTTGGGATCGGTCCCGGGTCGATCTGTACCACACGGGTCATCTCCGGTGTCGGCGTTCCCCAGATCACGGCGGTCTGGGAGGCGGCACAGGAGGCGGCCGGTGCCGGCGTGCCGGTGATCGCTGACGGAGGTATTCGCTACTCGGGAGACATCACCAAGGCGATCGCCGCGGGGGCCAGCTGCTGCATGATCGGCGGGCTGCTCGCGGGCGTCGCGGAAAGCCCCGGACAGACGGTCCTCTACCAGGGCCGCACGTTCAAGGCCTACCGCGGCATGGGATCGCTGGGGGCGATGGTTCAGGGATCGAGCGAACGCTATCGGCAGAAGGTCACGGGACGTGGCAGCGACAAGCTCGTGCCGGAGGGAGTCGAGGGTCGGGTGCCCTTCAAGGGGCCCTTGAGCGTGTTCGTCTACCAGCTCGTGGGTGGCCTCCGGGCCGGCATGGGCTATTGCGGCACGCGGACGATCGACGAACTCAGACGCGACGCGAAGTTCATTCAGGTTACCGCCGCCACCGTTCGCGAAAGCCATCCGCATGACATCGCCATCACGCATGAAGCCCCGAATTACACGATGGAGCACGCCAAGCCAGGAGAGTGACGGCTGGTCGCTCACGGCCGCAGCCCTGGCCGCGGCCGTCGCGGTCATGGCGGTGGCGCGGGGGGGTGATCTCGGCGACCTGCTCGTGACGCCGCCGGTGGTCGAGCTGGAGCCGGTGGTCGAGCAGGAGATGGAAGGCGAGCTCGAGCCCGTTGCGTTTCTCGAGGCTGCGGCCGGCGAGGATGCTGCGGCGAAGTCCGATCCCTGCAGCGAGGAATCCGGCGACTGCCGCGAGGCTCTGGGCAAGCTGCGGGGAGACCGGCTGGCCGACATCAGCCTCGACATTCGCGTCGGCGGCCGCGCGGGCAACGATTATCCGTGCGAGTGCCGGCTGGAGGGGGAGACGTTCCAGCAGCGGCGGTTCGCCTCGACGATGTTCACCTGGAAGGCGGCCGGCTACTGTCACAAGCCGCTCTACTTCGAGCACTGGACGCTCGAGCGCTACGGTCACTCGCGGGGCTTCGTGGCCGACTCCTTCTGCTCGGCGGCCCACTTCTTCGTGACGCTCCCCGTGCTGCCCTACAAGATGGGCGTCGAGCTGCCGTGGGAGTGCGTCTATCCGCTTGGCTACTACCGGCCGGGCAACTGCGCCCCGTGGACGGTGCCGGCGGTGCCGGTCAGCCCGCGCGGCCTCGCCGTCGAAGCCGCCACGATCACGGGCCTCGTGTTCCTGCTGCCTTAAAGCAGGCCGGCGACCTGTGGCATGCGTCGCTCCGTCGGGGAGATGCGTTTCCGCGGCGCCGCGACTTGCGTCCGGCCGTCGGGTAGATTCGAGCTCGTTGCCCAAGATTGGCCGAGTACGAGATGGATGCCGACGGCTCGACATACGAACGCCCGCACGTGCTCCTCATGGTGGAGCCGCCTGCGTCGCGAGGGCTTCGTGGAGCGGGCGGCCGCTGGCAGCATCAGCGTGAACGTGTTCGAGTCGGACTGGTTCGGCCCGCACGCACCTGATTGGGAGGTCTGCCAGGACCGGATCAAGCAGTGGCTCGCACAGGGAATACTCGACCGCGCCCGGCTGCGGGTGGCCGGCGAGATACTCGCGTTCGAGCACCTCGTGGATGAAGCCCGTGTGGCCGGTCCAGCGGTCCTCGGGCAGCGGCTCCAAGAGCGTTGTCTCGAACCGGAAGTTCGGGAAACGGCGGGCGAGATCCTGGAAATACTCAACGTAGAACAGTTCCTGGCGGGATCGCGCCCCGTACCAGAAGCTCACCCGGCGACCGGTTGCGAGCGTATCGAACAGGTACGAGAGGTGTGATCGCAGCGGGGCCATGCCGGCACCGCCGCCGAGGTAGATCATTTCGGCGTCGGTCTTCTTGATGAGGAAGTCGCCGAAGGGGCCGAAGAGTTCGACGGTGTCTCCCGGTGCGAGGCTCCAGACGTACGACGAGCCGACACCGGCCGGGCAGGCCTGGCCGCGGGGCGGCGGTGCGATTCGCACGGTGAACCGCAGCACGGCGTCGGTCGAGGGATTCGACGCGAGCGAGTAGTTGCGGCGCAACTGAGTGTGGTTTTCGGTGACGTGGTCATACACGTGGTGAGCCCGCCATGCGGCGTCGAACGGGGGCGGCACCGCGAAGTCGGCGAAGCGGATCGTGCCGTAGGGCGGAATCGCCAGCTGCACGTACTGACCCGGCTGGTAGTCGAGGCGGGGCACGCCGGGCAGCGGCTCGAGGACAAGCTCCCTGATGAACGTGGAGAGATGCGTGTTGGACACGACGCATCAGCGATGGGCCACATCGCGTGCACGGCACCCCTGCCCGCCGGGTTCGCGGACGTTGATCGAGAGCATTCCGTCCATCAGCCGCACCGGATACGTCGCAAGCGGCACGCAGACGGGCGGCCGCGGCACCGCGATCTCGGGGTCGCGGCCGACAACGGTCGTGTCGCTGTGGTGGCGGGTGTGGCTCCACCGCCAGACGACGCTTTCGCGCATCACCATGAACGATGCGATCTCGTAAAGCACGTCGTTGGCCCAGTCGGTCTTGAACGCGGTGCCGTGGCCGAACTTATGCCACCGGGCGTCGGATACCAGTCGGCCTCGGCGAGGCCGCGGTCGATCGCGCGACGGGAGTCTTCGCCGACGAGGCTGTAATCGCCTGGGCTGTGCGACGAAGAATCGGTGGCGATGCTCATGGCTTCACCGGCAGCCGGTCTCCCGCATGATCCGCGCCGTCTCGCGCTGGGCTTCGGCCACCCACTCCACGATCCGATCCGGCTCGGGCGAATACTCCAGCTCGATGCTCACCACGCCGTCGTAGCCGGTGTCGCGGATCGCGGCGAGGTAGTCGGCGATCGGCGTCACGCCCCGTCCTGGCGGCAGGTCGCCATGCACCTGGCCGTCGCAGTCGCTGAGATGGACGTGCTCGATCCAGCCGGCGAGCCGGGCCACGTCGGCCGGAGGCGTGTGGACGAGGTGGAGGTGGGAAATGTCGCAGTTGGCCCGCACCGTGTTGGGACGGTTCACCTCGCGGAGAAACGCCAGCATCGTGTCGATCGAGTTGACGAGCGAGAGTGTGAACGGTTCGAGCTCGATCGCGATCTTCACTCCCCGCGCGGCCGCATGGTCACCCAGTTCGCGGACGGCCTCGACCCCCGCCCGCCACTGCTCGGCGGGAGGAATCACTTCCTGCTGCCAGACGTATTCCCCGAGAACGAGCAGCAGGTTCCCGCAGCCCAGTTCGGCCGCCAAGTCGAGAAACGCTCGGCAGCGGTCGAGGTGAAACCGCCGCACCGACGGGTTGAAGTCGACGAGGCCAAGGGCGACGCAGCAGAGGCTCACGATCGGCAGGTCGAGGTCGCGGCAGGTGTTCTTGATGAGGGCCCGCTCGGTGGCGTCGATGTCGAGCGGGTCGGTGAAGATGTCGACGGTGTCGAAGCCGAGTTCCTTCGTTTTTTCGAGCCCGAAACGGGTGCCCTTGCCGGCCTGTGCGAAGGCCGAATTGATGAGGCCAAGTTTCATGGGGAGGGTTCCTGTGGCATACGGCCGTCGCCGCTGGTGATTTCCGAAACCTCGACGGCACGGTGCTCGCAGGCCGAGCGGTAGGCCGCATCGACGACGGCCATCGTGAGCAGGTTGTCCTCGCCGGTGGCGGTGGCCGGCGACGTGCCTTCGAGGTCGCGAAGTAGCTCGGCCATCGGCCCCACGAACGCGTCGGAAAACCAGGCCTCGGGCCAGCGGGGCCGGTGCCATCCGCCCGCGGTCGTGGTGTAGTCGAGCGTGCTCGGCCGGCGCTCAGGCCAGGCCGGCCAGCCGATCTCGCCCAGCGCCATCCCGGCCGTGCCCTCGACGCGAAACCGCACGCCCAGATCGGCCTCCGCGCCCTCGCGGGCCGGGCCGGCCCAGACGTCGTCGATCGTGAGGCAACGCAGCCCGGAATCGTATTCGAGGACTACGAGCACGATCCCATCGTCGTGGGCGAACTGGCGGGCCGTCCGTGGGTCGGGGCGGACCGATGCGATCACCCGCCGGGGCGTGCCGAACCAAGACCGGAACGTGTCGAGGTGGTGGATCGACATGATGCGGAGCGTCACCCACCCCAGCCGCTCCTGCCACGGCATCCAGTGAGGCACCGCCCGCATCTCGATGGTCGCGAGCACGGGGTCACCGATCATGCCCCGCTGCAGAAGGTCGCCGCAGCCGCGCACCGCGTGGTCGTACCGCATGTTCTGATTGACGACGAGCCGCACGCCCGCCGCCTCGCAGCGGTGCACGAGCCGCTTCGCTTCGGCATAGCTCGTGGCCAGCGGCTTTTGTGCGAGGATCCCCCGGATGTGGTCACGGTGTTCGATCGCCGCCTCGATCACCGCCGGCTGCACGTCGGGTGGCACGGCGATGTCGACGACCTCGACGGCGGGATCGGCGAGCAGCTTGCGGTAGTCGTCGTAGGTCCGCGGTATGCCATATCGGTTGGCGACCTCCGCCGCCGCGTCATGCCGGCGGGCGGCGATCGCTACCGGGTTGAGGCCGGCCGCCCGATAGGCTGCGAGATGACACTCGGCCATGATGAACCCGGCGCCGATGCAGCCGATTCCCGTGCCGCGATGCAGGGGCAGCGGCGGCAGGTGGTCCAGATCGACGTACCCCATTGACCCCTTCCCGGTTTTTGTGCCAGCGCTCATGAGAGAGTTGGGG
>JBILVW010000215.1:0-5349 GCA_044370205.1 Pirellulales bacterium
GTCTCCTTCGACGCCATCGCATCACGCAGTGCCTTCGAGCGGCTCGCGGGTGCCTATCGCGCTGAGCCGAAGCACGAGGTGTGAGCGGAGCGTGGCGTGTCCGGGCTGCACGCTGGGGGGATTTTCGACGTAGCGCACTAAAAGCCCCCGGGCGCGAGCCCGGGGGCTTGCCGATGCAACGCAATAAAAGCCCCCGGGCGCGAGCCCGGGGGATAGCCGATGCGGGATCGTCGGCGACGTCGATACGGCGTCGACCCGCCCGCGGCTCGCGCCGCGGGATCCCCTCGCTCGCGCTCGGGGCTTGCGTGTCTGCGGGGCTTGGAACTCTGGACGTGGTCGAGGCACCCTGTTTTCGAATATTTGCGGTACAACGACCACGTAATTCCCAACCTCGGAGCCACCCGCCTTGGATGCCACCGCCCGTGAGTTTCTCGTCCGCCTCCTCGAAACGCCGAGCCCGTCGGGCTACGAGCAGCCGATCCAGAAGGTCGTCAGAGACTACCTGTCGGCCTGCGCCGACACGATCACGACCGACTCGCACGGCAACGTGATCGGCGGGAAGAACGTGACGGCGCCGACGCGGATGATGCTCGCCGGTCACTGCGACCAGATCGGCCTGATCGTGCAGTATGTGGATGGCGACGGCTTCATCTCCGTCCAGCCCATCGGCGGCTGGGATCCGATCCAGCTCGTGGGCGCCCGCGTCACGATCTGGACGGCCAATGGCCCCGTACAGGGCGTGATGTCGCGGAAGCCGATCCACCTGCTCACCGACGAGGAGCGGAAGGTGGTGCCCAAGATGAAGGATCTGTGGATCGACATCGGCGCTACCGACAAGGCCGACTGCGAGTCGGTCGTGCGGGTCGGCGATCCGGTTACGCTCGAACTCAAGGTGCAGGAACTGCGGAACGGACGGGCCTGTTCCGTGGCGATGGACGACAAGGTGGGCCTGTGGGTGGTGCTGGAGGCGTTCCGCCGGGCCGCGGCCGCCGGTCCCCTGCCCTGTGCCCTCTACGTAGCGAGCACCGTGCAGGAAGAGATCGGCCTCCGGGGCGCCCAGACAAGCTGCCACGGGATCGATCCACACGTGGCGATCGCGGTGGACGTCACCCATGCCACCGACTGTCCCACGATCGACAAGAAGTCGGAAGGTGACGTGGGCCTCGGCAAGGGCCCGGTCGTCTATCGCGGACCGAACATGAACCCGCATGTGGTGGATCGCCTGCTCGCGGCCGGCAAGGCGAAGGAGATTCCGGTGCAACTCGGGGCCAGCGGCCGGGCCACCCCGACCGACGCCAACGTCCTGCAGACCACGCGGTCGGGCGTGGCGACCGGCCTCGTGAGCATCCCGAACAGATATATGCACTCGGCGGTGGAGACGATCAGCCTCGACGACGCCGACCGAGCCGCCGACCTGCTGGCAGCGTTCTGCCGCGGCCTCGAGGGGAGTATTTCCTGGGCGCCATAAACGCCCCTGCCAAAACGGCACGCCGGGCCTCGTTGGCCAAGCTGCCGCTCTCAGGCTAGGCCTGTTTTCAACGGAAAACCGGCCGCGCCCGGGGAATTAAGCCCGCGCGGCACGCGGGTTGCATTCTTTTCGGCCGTCCTCCCCGAGGACTGCCAAAACAGTTTGTCCTCAGCGTCGTCCACAGTCCGAAGGAGTTTCTCGTGGCAAAACAGATGGTGTTCGAGGAAGATGCCCGTCAGCCGCTGCTTGCCGGCGTTTCCAAACTCGCCCGCGCGGTGAAGAGCACGCTCGGCCCCCGCGGCCGCAATGCGGTGCTCGACAAGGGCTGGGGGTCCCCCAAGGTGACGAAGGACGGCGTGACCGTTGCCGAGGACATCGAGCTCGAGGATCCCTACGAAAACCTCGGCGCCCAGCTCGTCAAAGAGGCCGCCAGCAAGACCAACGACGTGGCCGGTGACGGCACCACGACGGCCACCGTGCTGGCCGAGGCGATTTTCCGCGAGGGCATCAAGATGCTCGCCGCCGGCGCCGACGCCATGGCCCTCTCGCGGGGCATCAGCAAGGCGGTCGAGGCGGTGGGCAAGGCCGTGCTCGCAATGGCCACGCCGATCAACGAGAAGAACAAGAAGGAGCTGATGCAAATCGCGACGATCGCCGGCAACAACGATCCGACGATCGGCAACGTGCTCTCGGAGGCCTTCCTCAAGGTAGGCAAGGACGGCGTGATCACCGTCGAAGAGGGCAAGCAGGCCGAGACGACCGTGGACGTCGTCGAAGGCATGCAGTTCGACCGCGGCTTCCTTTCGCCCCACTTCGTGACCGACGCCGAGTCGCAGGTGTGCGAGCTCGAGAACCCCTACATCCTCCTCTACGAGGAGAAGGTGTCGAGCGCCAAGAATCTGGTGCCGCTGCTCGAGGCGATCAGCAAGAGCGGTAAGCCGCTGGTGATCATCGCCGAGGACGTCGAGGGCGAGGCGCTCGCCACGCTCGTCGTCAACAAGCTCCGCGGGATCGTGCAGTCGGTGGCCGTGAAGGCTCCCGGCTACGGCGATCGCCGCAAGGCCATGCTCGGCGACATCGCCGTGCTCACCGGCGGCCAGGCGATCTTCAAGGATCTGGGCATCGCCCTCGACGCCGTGAAGCTCAGCGACCTCGGCCGGGCCAAGAAGGTGATCATCGAGGCCGAGAACACCACGATCGTGAGTGGTGCCGGCACGAAGGACGCCATCAACGGCCGCGTGACGCAGATTCGCGACGAGATCTCGAAGACGACCAGCGACTACGACCGCGAGAAGCTCCAGGAGCGGCTCGCGAAGCTCGCCGGTGGCGTGGCCCAGATCAACGTGGGCGCCGCGACCGAGACGGAGATGAAGGAGCGGAAGGCTCTCATCGACGACGCCAAGAGTGCCGTGCAGGCGGCGCTGGCCGAGGGCATCGTGCCGGGCGGCGGCGTGGCCCTGCTCCGCAGCGAGAAGGCGCTCGAGAAGCTCGATCTCGAAGGGGACGAGAAGCACGGCGCCTCGATCGTGAGGAACGCGCTGCGGTATCCGCTCGAGGCGATTGCCGCCAATGCCGGCGTGGACGGCTCGGTGGTGGTCAACCGCGTGCGGCACATGAAGGGCAAGAACGACGGCTACGACGCCGACAAGGGCGAGTATTGCGACCTCGTGAGCGCGGGCGTCATCGACCCGGCGAAGGTGGTTCGCACGGCGCTCCAGAATGCGGCCAGCGTGGCCTCGCTCCTGCTCACCACCGACTCGCTGATCACCGAGATCCCGAAGGCCGAGGAAGAGGCCGGCGGCGATCACCACGACCATCACGGGATGGGCGGCGGCATGGGCGGGATGGGCGGCATGCCGGGCATGGGTGGCATGGGTGGCATGCCGGGCATGATGTGAGCCCCGCAGCTTCTTTCGCATCGCACCGTTTCTCGAACTGAACCAATCGTTTCCTCTTTCGGAGCACAAGACTCATGGCAGCCAAGAACCTCAAGATTCGTCCGCTCGATGACCGCGTGGTGGTGGAGCCCGTCGAGGCCGAGGAGCGGACCGCGGGCGGCATCGTTCTGCCCGACTCGGCCAAGGAGAAGCCGCAGCGCGGCCATGTCGTCGCCGTCGGCGCCGGCAAGCTGCTGGAGAACGGCCAGCGTGCCACGCTGTCGGTCTCGGTCGGCGACGAGGTGATCTACGGCAAGTACTCGGGCAGCGACATCGAGGTCGATGGCCACGAGGTCAAGATCCTCCGCGAGACGGACATTCTCGCCAAGGTCCTCAGCTGAAGTCTCAACCCCTTTCTGCACCCGTTCACAACCATTTCGAGGAGATCGATCCGTGCCCAAGCAACTGATGTTCGACGACTCCGCCCGCGCCAAGCTGCTCAAGGGCGTGGAGAAACTCGCCGGCGCCGTGGCTGTGACCATGGGCCCGACGGGCCGCAACGTCATCATCGACAAGTCCTACGGCGGGCCGACCGTCACCAAGGACGGCGTCACGGTGAGCAAGGAGGTCGATCTCGAGGATGCGTTCGAGAACATGGGCGCGAAGCTCGTGAACGAAGTCGCCTCGAAGACGTCCGACCTCGCCGGTGACGGCACGACGACCGCCACCGTGCTGGCCCGGGCGATCTTCCGCGAGGGCACGCGGAACGTGGCCGCCGGCTCCAACCCCACGGCCGTTCGCCGCGGGATCGAGAAGGGTGTGGCCGCGGCCGTGCAGCGGCTGATGGAGATGGCCCGCAAGGTCGAGCGACCGCAGGAGATCGCCCAGGTCGGCGCCATCAGCGCCAACAACGACCACGAGATCGGCGACCTGCTCGCCGAGGCCCTGCAGAAGGTTGGGAAGGACGGCGTGATCACCGTCGAAGAGGGCAAGACGACCGAGACGACCGTCCGGTTCGTGGACGGCATGCAGTTCGACAAGGGCTTCGTGTCGCCCTATTTCGTCAACAAGACGGCTGAGCTGGAGTGCCAGCTCGACGACGCCCTGATCCTGATCCACGAGAAGAAGATCTCGAACCTTCGGGATCTTCTGCCGCTGCTGGAGAAGGTCGCCCAGTCGGGCAAGCCGCTCCTGATCATCGCCGAAGACGTCGATGGCGACGCCCTCACGGCACTGGTCGTCAACAAGCTCCGGGGCGTGCTCAACGTCTGCGCCTCGAAGGCACCCGGCTTCGGAGACCGCCGCAAGGCCATGCTCGGCGACATCGCCACGCTGACCGGCGGCACGCTGATCAGCGAGGATCTCGGCCTCAAGCTCGAGAGTCTCGACCTCTCGCACCTCGGCCGGGCGAAGAGCGTCACGGTCGACAAGAACGAGACCACGATCGTGCAGGGCGCCGGCAAGCAGTCCGAGGTGCAGGCCCGCGTGCAGCAGATTCGCCAGCAGATCGAGAACACCGAGAGCGAGTACGACCGCGAGAAGCTCCAGGAGCGGCTCGCGAAGCTCACGGGCGGCGTTGCGATCGTGTCGGTCGGCGCCGGCACCGAGGCCGAGATGAAGCAGAAGAAGGCCCGCGTCGAGGATGCCCTGCATGCGACCCGTGCGGCCGTCGAGGAAGGCATCGTGCCGGGCGGCGGCGTGGCGCTGCTCCGCTGCCGTGAGGCGGTCGAGAAGGCCCGTTCGCAGGCCAAGGGCGACGAGAAGATCGGCGTGGACATCATCCTGCACGCCCTCGAGGCGCCGATTCGGCAGATCGCCCAGAACGGCGGCATCGACGGGGGAGTGGTGGCCGACGAGGTCGCCCACAAGGACGTGAACATCGGCTACGACGCCAACAAGGGCGAGTATGTCGACATGCTCAAGGCGGGGATCATCGATCCGGTGAAGGTGGTGCGGGTGGCCCTCACCAACGCCGCGAGCATCTCCGGCCTGCTGCTCACGACC
>JBILVW010000216.1:0-5324 GCA_044370205.1 Pirellulales bacterium
AAGCCGGGGAACCATCCCCGGGCTTCCGCCAGGGGCTTTTTGGGTGAACGCCTGAGGACCAAGAGAGTGTTCCTACTCAGGCCTTCGCGGTCTTCTTCTGGCCCTTGGCGGGGGCGGCCTTCGCGGTGCCGCCGGTGGAGGCGGCCTTCACGCGGGCGGAGAGCCGCGACTTGATGCGGGCCGCACGGTTCCGATGGATCGTCTTCTTGGCCGCGGCCTGATCGGCCCGCTTGGCCACCGTCTTGAGGTGCTCCTTCGCGCCCCCGACGTCGCCCGCCGAGATCGCCTCGAGAACCTTCCGCACCTCAGACTTGATGACCGACTTCACGGCCCGGTTGCGGTCGCGGTTGCGGAGGTTTTGGCGGTGGCGCTTCTTGGCGCTGGCGGAGTGGGGCATGCGAACGATTCCTTGGCTGCGTCGGGGGGCTTGGGGGAGGGTCACTCGGAAGATGGCTTGTTATCGTGTCCGGACCCGAGCTTGTCCAGACGTTGGGCCACATCCCGGTAGCCGAAATCGAGGCCGGCCAGGGTGGCCAGATGCTTGCGGGCCGTATCGGCGTCGCCCAGGCCCGAGGCGAGCACCCCCGCCCGGTAGAGGGCCCGCTTCCGCAGTTCCAGTTCCCGGTCGGTGAGCAGTTCGACCGCGGTCTGATAGTTCTGCATCGCGAGCTGATACTGCTTGATCTTCTGGAAGCACTCGCCGAGCTCGAGCGACACCTGCCCCTTCCGGCGGGGATCCTGGAGCACCTCCTGGAAGTGCCGGATCGCCTCGGCGTGATTGCCGGCCCCCTTGAGCCGCATCGCGAGTTCGTATTTCCAGACGATGTTTTCGGGATACCGGATGCAGCGCGCCGAGTAGACGTCGATCTCCCGCTTGAGCTGCTCCGTTTTGAGTTTTTCGAGCGTCGCCCGCGTCTCGGGCGTATCGCCCGTCTCCACCCGCTTCTCGGCGATCATCACCTTGTGGCGAGCCCACCGCAGCTGCCGATCCTCGACGTGCTCCCGCACCTTGAGGTCGTTGCCCGAGGCGGCCAGCGCCCGGGCGAGCACCTGCTCGGCCTGATCCGCGCCGCCGTCCCGCTCGAGCAGGTCGGCCAGTTCGAGATAGGCCTCGATGGCGGCCGGGTTCTGCTGGATCTCCGCCTTCAGCTCGGCCACGCGGTCGCCCTTCGCCGCCGTGGCATCACCGCCCCCCGCCGCGGCCGTTCGGCCCGCGCCCGGTCGGCCCGACATGCCCTGGCCGGCCACGATCGTCTTCTCCACTTGGAGCCGCGCGATCTCCCGCTGGGCCTCGTCGCCCATGCCCTTCATGTTGGAGATCCGCACCCAGCAGGCGATCGCCTGATCGAACTGACCCTGGTTGGCCGCGAAGCGGGCGCACTGCTTGTTGACCTCGACATCGGCCGGGGCCGCATCCAGGGCCGCCTTGAGATAGACCCCCTGCGAGTCGAAAAACATGAGGTTGCCGCAGGCCTCGGCCATCGCCAGCAGGCAGGCATGGTCGGCGGGATTGGCCTTGATGATCTCGACGCCCGCCTTGATCACGTCCCGCCACTGGGCATTGGCCGCATGCTTCTTCAGCATCGTGCGGGAGCCGGCCGACCAGAGCGACGTGAGGCCTCCCCCCTTCCGCGGCCCGTGCTTGCGGCGGAGCACGCCCAGCAGGGCCTGGAGGTAGACGGCGTTGCCCGGGTCGCCGAGCACGCAGATCGTGTACATCTCGATCGCGTAGTCGAGGTTCGTGGGCGCGTTTTGCGTGCCCCGGTTGAAGCACTGCGTCAGCCGGGCCCGCTCGACGGGTGAAAGCTGCGCCGCGGACGCGGAGGCGTGGGGATCGACCGGGGCGGGGGCAGCCCCTGTAGACTCGTTCGGCATGGTCGTTGACGATACTGGTCGATCGGATCCGAAGTGAACCTTGAGTGTAGTGCCCCTCGCCCGACCCAGAAACACCGTCCCCTGCCGCCGCCCGCATGTCCCCCTCCGCCATGACCAGCATGACCAGCCGACTCGAACAGCCAGCCGGGCGGGTCGTGTTCGTCGGAGCGGGGCCTGGGGCCACCGACCTGCTCACGCTGCGGGCCCTGGAAAGCCTGCGGTCTGCCGACGTGGTCGTGTACGACCAGCTCGTGCCGCCGGCGATCCTCGCGCTGGCCGGCTCGGAGACGGAGTGCCTGCCGGTGCCCCGTGGCAGTGACGCCTGCGGCGAGACCAACCCCGGGGAGGCCGCAGGCCGCCTGCTCGTGCGGCTGGCCCGCGCGGGGCGGAACGTGGTGCGGCTCAAGGGGGGCGACCCGAGCGTGTTCGCCCGGCTCGTCGAGGAGCTCGAGCCCCTGCGGGAAGCCGGCATCGCCGTCGAGTTCGTGCCTGGGGTCACGGCGGCGCTCGCCGCTGCTGCTGCGGCGGGCGTGCCGCTCACGAGCCGGTCGGCCGCCTCGAGCCTCACGATCCTCACGGGCCACGAGGCCGACGACAAAGCCTCCGGCATCGACTTCCACGACCTCGCGGCCCTGCCCGGCACGCTCGCCGTCTACATGGGCGTCGAGCAGATGGCCCGCTGGTCGGCCGATCTGCTGGCCGCAGGCAAACCCGGCGACACACCCGTGACGATCGTGAGCCGCTGCTCGTGGCCCGAACAACGCATCGCGACCAGCACGCTCGAGCAGTGCGCCGCCGACGCGGCGCGGCTGGCGTGGCAGTCACCGGCCGTGATCCTCGTGGGCGAGGCGGCGCAGCCGCTGGTGCCGGCCGGGCCACTCGCAGGACGCTGCGTCCTCATCACGCGGCCGGCAGGGCAGGGGGATGAGCTTGCCTCGCTCGTGCGGGCGGCCGGCGGCCACTGCCTTCACGCCCCGCTCGTGCGGATTGAGCCTCCCGCCTCATGGGATCCGCTCGACATGGCGATCGCCCAAGCCGACACCTACGACTGGATCGTGTTCGCGAGCGCCAACGGCGTGCGGTCGTTCGTGGCGCGGCTGCGGCACGCCGGCCGCGATGCCCGGGCGCTCGGCACGGCCCGGCTGGCGGCGATCGGTCCGGCCACCGTTCGCGAACTCGCGGCCGCCGGCCTCCACGCCGACCTCGCCCCCGACACCTTCAGCTCCGAGGGGCTCGTCGAGGCGTTCGCCGCGCTGCCGAGAGGCGGACGGTTCCTGCTCGTGCGGGCCGACCGGGGCCGCGACGTGCTTCGTCACGACCTCACCGCCCGCGGCCACACGGTCGATGAGGTGGCGGCGTATCGCAGCGTGTCGGTCGAGAGCCTCGATCCGGAAACGCTGGCCGCGGTCGAGCGGGCGGGAGTCGATTGGATCACGATCACGAGTTCGGCCATCGCGGAGGCCGCCGTGCGGGCATTCGGTGAGCGGCTGCCTTGCTGGCGGATCGCCAGCCTCAGCCCGATCACGTCGGCGACGCTCGCTCGGGCCGGCATTCGCATCGATGCCGAGGCGACGGAGGCGACGGCCGCCGGGCTGGTCGCGGCCATCGTGGCTCGTGAGCCGCCGCCGGCCGCACGGATCGCCCCGCCCGCAGGGTCGCCGCAGCCTGCCCTGTGACCATGTGGCCGGGCCGGTTCTGCCACTGGCGCCTGCCGACGCCAGCCAGCTTGAGTGGCACGATCCGCAGGTCGATACCTCGTGACGCTGGCGGGGGATGGTCCGGAACGGATTCACGGCTCCCACCGCCGCATGGGGAACAGGCGATGACGAAGTCGGTTGCACCGGCCACGGTGCTGATCGTGGCGGCCCTGCCGCGGGTGGACCGCGGCGTGGCGCGGCGGAACTCGGGGGGAGCTGGCAGCGGAGGCGTGCCCGTGACCCCGGGGGTGCCCGTGACCCCGGGGGTGCCCGTGACCCCGGGGGTGCCCGTGACGTGGATTGCCGACATCGAGTCGGTGGCTCGTGGCGGCTTCGCTCCTGAGCGAACCGACATCGCCCTCGATCTCGACCCCGACTGGTTCGCCTCGCGGCAGTCGCTCCGCAGCGGAATCGCGCGGGCGCGGGCGGCCGTGCCGGGCATCGAGTCGGCCGTGCTCCGTGACGCCGCTCTCCAGCATCGTGAACTGCTTGCCGAGGCTGGCATTCGCAGCGTGCTCGTGAATGCATTCGACGAGATTGATCGTGGCAGCCGCCGGCCGGCGCCGCAGGGCTGGCCCTGCCGCAGCGTGGCCTGGGGCCTGTGGGAGGTAGAGGCGGCGGCCCGGCGGCCGACGGGGCTCCGGGCGTGGCTGCCCACGATCACATCACTGCCGGCGGCCCGCCCCGGCTCGTTCCATGTGCTCGTCGATCGCACGATCGTGCCGGGGGGCCGACCCGTGGCGAGCCCACGAGTGGAGCGGTGGGTCGAGTGGGCGCGGGCCCGCGCGGCCCGTGGCACCGTCACGGCTGTGACGCTCGCCGACCTTCCGGCGGCGGTCGAGCGGCGGCATCGGCAGCCGCTGGGCGGTTCGGTGCTGAAGGCCGCCTGACGGACGTCAGCCCCGCGACCGCTCCACGATCGACCAGCTCAAATAGGCCACGATCAGGCTGGCCACGATGAAGCCCGCATCGACGGCGATGCTCACCCGCTCGAACGGGATGCCCGCCGCGAGGTCGGCCACGAACAGGATCGCGATCAGGCCCGCGATCACCATGCCGGCGAAACCAAGGAATTTCGACACGCTGTTGAGGCCTCCGCCCGGAGTCCGCAGGTCACTGAAGGTATCGTTATGGCCGCTGCGGACGTACCATACCCGCCTTGCCGCGAAAGGGCCACCGTGACTGCTCCGAACTCCTCCCGCACCGCCGTCTACACCGGGTCGTTCGACCCCATCACGCTCGGCCACCTCGACGTGATCGAGCGGGCCAGCCGGATCTTCGACCGGATCATCGTGGGCGTGGGCATCAACCCCGACAAGCACCCGCTTTTCAGCCTGGAGGAACGGGTGAGCCTCGTGCGGGAGAGCGTGGCCCGGCTGCCGAACGTGCAGGTGGAGCTGTTCAGCGGCCTCTCCGTGGCCTTCGTTCGCGAGCAGGGGGCCCACGTGCTGCTCCGCGGCGTGCGGTCGCTCACCGACATCGAGGCCGAGTTCACGATGACACTCGCCAACCGCAAGCTCGACCCGTCGGTGGAGACGGTGTTCCTGATGTCAGACGCGAACTACTCCCACATCTCGTCGTCGCTGCTCAAACAGATCACGCCGCTGGCCGACGACGCGGCCCTGTTGCGATTCGTACCCGCACCGGTCGTGGCGGAGCTGCGGCGGAAGCTGGCGACGTAGGTCGGCCCGCGGAGCATGGCGCCGGCTCGGGCCTGCACATGCCCTCTCGGCGGACGTTCGCTCGGGACAT
>JBILVW010000217.1:0-5312 GCA_044370205.1 Pirellulales bacterium
GCGGCCGCGTTGCGGTCCGCGATGTGGTGGGCGACGTGGGTGCCGGCATGGCGAAGCCGGGGGCGCTGCCACGGTCGTCGGTCGCCGATCTCGTCGCTGCGAATGCCGCCCGCGGCACGCAGGCCGTGCGAAGCCTCGAGGAGTGCGTGGCCGTCGTCGCTCCGGGGGCGGCGGCGCCTTTCGAGCGGATCCGGTATCGGCTCTACGCGCTCGAGCGGGGAACGCTCGTGGCCGTGCGATCGCGAGACCGACTGGCAGGCGTCAATCTCTGCGTGCTGCTCGATGGCCGCGGCGATCAGGGGGCGTTCGAACGGCTCTTCGAGTCGCTCGTGGAGGCGGGCGTGCGGATGGTGCAGATTCGCGACAAGTCGCTCGCCGTGCCGGCGCTCGTGGCCCGCGTGCAGGCAGCGGGCGCCATCGCCCGTCGGCTCGACCGCGAGCGGCCGGCGTTCGTGGTGGTGAACGACCGGGCCGACGTGGCGGCGGCGGTGGGCGCCGACGGGGCCCACACGGGAGCCGACGATCTGGCGACGCCGCTGGTGCGGCGGGTGATCGGCCCCGACAGGCTGCTCGGCCGCACGGCGCACGATTTCGCAGAGGCCCGTGCCGCGGCCGACGAAGGGGCCGACTATCTCGGCATCGGCCCCTGCTTCCCGTCCCATACCAAGTCCTTCGGCGAGTTCGCCCCGCGTGAGTTCCTGGCCCGAGTGGCGACGGAGATCTCGCTACCGGCGTTCGCGATCGGCGGCGTGACGCTCGAGCGGCTGGAGCCACTGGCCGCGCTCGGCATCCGCCGGGTGGCGGTGGCGTCGGCGATCACCGCCGCGGCCGATCCTGCCGCGATGGCGGCGGCCTTCATCGAGCGGCTGGCGGCAGCTCCTTCATGACCCGGAGCACGGCCTGGGCCATCTCGGCCTCGTCGCGGCTGCGGTAGCCCACCCACACCTGCCGCACCCGGGCGTCGGGGCCGAGCAGATACGTCGTCGGAAACGCCTCCAGCCCGTAGGTCGAGGCGAACAGGCTGCGGGCGAGCGGATCGGCGAAGCCCCAGGGACGCAGCGGCAGATTCTGCTCCACGAGGAAGGCGGAGGTCTCGGCGGCGAGCTCGTCGAGATCGCCGGACCCACACGACACCGCCACGAGCTGAAACCTCGGCTCCCCGTCGAGCTGCGTCGCGAGCCGCGCGAGGCCTGGCAGCTCGCGACGGCAGGGGGGACACCAGGTGCCCCAGAAGTTGAGCAGCGTCACCTTGCCCGCAAGGGATGGTGGGGCCGCCCGTGGATCGCCGAGCGACACGACCGGCAGTTCACCGATCACGCGGCCGACCGCCGGATGCGCCGGCCCGACGCTGTCGCAGCCGCTGACGGCCGCTGCCGCGATCACGGCGGCCGCACACCACCGCGACAGAGCATGCTGGCGGGCTGATATCATCCGGACGACTTTCATGAAGTTCCCGGCGAAGCCCGGGACACCGCGATCCACTCTACGTGACGACATTCAGTGTACGAGGTCGAACTCAAATTCCACGTGGCCGACGCCGCGGCGCTCGAGCGGCAGCTGGCCGATCTTGGCGGCCGCTTCGCATCGCCGATCGAGCAGATCGATCGCTACTTCGCCCACCCGGCCCGGGATTTTGCGGTCACCGACGAGGCGCTGCGGCTGCGGCGGGTGGGTGACGACGTGGCGATCACCTGGAAGGGGCCGCGGCTGGGCGTCGGCGCGAAGACCCGCGAGGAGCTCGAGCTCGGAGTGGCCGCGGTGACGTCGCCGGCCGGAACTGCCAGTGGCAGCGACACCATCGACCGCTGGACAACGTTGCTGGAGGCGCTCGGCTTCCCGCAGGTGCGGGAGGTGGCGAAGCGACGCCGACCGGTTCGCGTGGCATGGAATGGCGTCGAGATCGAGGCCGCGGTCGATCATGTGGCAGGGATTGGCGACTTCGTGGAGCTCGAACTGCTCGCCGAGGCCGATGGGATTTCGCAGGCGACGGAACAGCTTGAATCGCTTGCGGCGGCACTCGGCTGCACGCACCCGGAACGCCGCAGCTATCTCGAACTCATGCTCGAGGATGGCCGGCGATTCCCATGAAGCATGCACGCACGAGCGGGCGGCGGGAGGTGTGGAACACCCTCTGTCTCGAGCTCTACCACGTGATCGTCCGCGTCGGCTGGATCTTCAAGACCGAGACGATCATCATGCCCGCCGTGCTCGACGCGGTGGTCGATTCAGGCACGCTGCGGGGGCTGTTGCCGGTGCTCAACCGCGGTGGCCAGAGCCTGCCCCCCTTGTTCCTCGCCGGCATCGTCGGTCGGCGGCCCGTCAAGAAGTGGAGCCTCGTCGCGGCGGCGCTCGCGAAAGCGGGCTGCTTTGCGGCGCTGGCCTGCGCATGGACGCCACTGCGGTCCCAGCCCGGCCTGCTGGCGACCGTATTCCTGGTGCTCTACGCGATGTTCTCCGGCTGCAACGGGATCTCGCAGCTCGTGGCCGCGGCGCTGCAGGGCAAGCTGATCCCCGCCGGCCGCCGCGGACGGTCACTGATGGTGAATGCCAGCGTGGGGGGCGTGCTGGCGATCCTCGCCGCGATCGTCTTCCTGCGGCCGTGGCTGGCCGAGGCCGACGGGTTCACGAAGATCTTCGCCGTTACGGCCGCCTTCTTCGCCCTCGCTGCGGTCGTGCCGGCGTTTCTCGACGAGCCGGCCGACGCGGCGTCACCGCCGCGGGTGAGTGCGGGTCGGGCCGGAGTCGCGGCTGCGATCTGGCATGCCGCCGCCGACTGGCGGCAGACGCTCCTCGCCGACCGGGCGCTCGTGCGGCTGGCGGTCGTGGCCGCCTGCTTCTCCGGCGTCATCATGCTGTTTCCACACTACCAAGCCTTCGCCCGCGACCGGCTCGGCACGCCGCTCACGAGTCTGCTCACGTGGGTGGTGGTGCAGAATCTCTCCACCGGCATCGTGAGCTTCGTGGCCGGGCCGATGGCCGATCGTCGCGGCACGCGGGTCGTGCTCATCTGGCTCGTCGCCCTGTCGTCGCTCGTGCCGCTGGTGGTCACCGCCCTGTCGCTGGCTCCCCACGCCTTCGCGGCCAACTGGTTTTGGATCGTCTACCTGATGCTTGGGCTGAATCCGATCTCGCTGCAGATCTTCACCAACTACGCGCTCGAGCTGGCGCCCCGGCCGGTCGATCACGCCCGCTACGTGAGCATCGTGGGGGCGGCGTTGGCGGCCCCGTTCGTGCTCTCGCCGTTCGTCGGCTGGCTGGTCGATGCGGTCGGCTTTCGGCCGGTGTTCGTGGTCGGGGCGGCCGTGATCGCCGCCGGGGCGGCCGTGGCCGTGAAGCTGCCCGAGCCCCGCGGCCGCAGCCAAGCCGGCTCGCGGGCGGCATGAGTTGCCTCGCCGGCGGCCGCACGCCACGCTCGGCATCCTCACGCCGACCCGCTCGCCTCCCTGCCATGGTATTCGGCGATTGCGGCCGGCGGCGTCGCGGGTCTATGCTTTTCGGGCCGTCGGGAAACCCGTTCACTCATCTCTCGTAATGGAGTTGATCGTCATGAAGAGCCGTTTTGCTGTCGCATGCGCCGCGGTCCTCGTCGCCGTCGTCTGCTCGTCGGTCGCCATGTCGGCCGTGAAGGAGCCGAAGGATGCGAAGTGCCCCGTGTCGGGGGCCAAGTGCAATCCGGAGAAGACCGCCGACTTCGCCGGTGGCAAGGTCTACTTCTGCTGTGGCAACTGCTCCGGCAAGTTCGCGAAGGATTCGGCACCGTTCGCCGCCAAGGCCCACCAGCAGCTCGTGGCCACCGGCCAGCTCAAGCAGAAGGGCTGCCCGTTCAGCGGCGGCCCGGTGAAGGCGGGCACGGAACTGGCGATCGGCGACGCCGAGGTCGGCTTCTGCTGCAACAACTGCAAGGGCAAGGTCGAGAAGGCCTCGGACGACGAGAAGGTGACGCTCGTGTTCGGAAGCATCGAGAAGGGCTTCGAGCCGGCCGGTAAGTGACCGTTGTTCGGTTGTGCCGGTCAGGCGAACGGTACGAGTTCGCTCGCGGTGGCCGCGGCGGCCAATGCTCGCGATCCTCGCACCGATTCGCCCGACCTACCCCACACCAGAAACCTGTCCGAAGCCCCATTGAAAGTGGGCTAGGGCTGGTCATAGAAACTTGAAATACTCCGCTGGGGCCGACGGGCTCCGCGGAGTTTTTTCATGCGCGTGTTCCTTTCGGCCGGCGAGCCTTCGGGCGACCATCATGCGGCGTTGCTCGTCGAGGCGCTCCATGCGCGGCGGCCCGACGTGGAGTGCGTCGGCCTCGGCGGGCCCTGCATGGAGGCCGCCGGCTGCCGGCTCGTGGCCGACCTCACCCGCCTCGCGGTGATGTGGTTCCTGCGGGTGATCCTCAACATCCATCGGTTCGTCGATCTCGCGCGGCGGGCCGAGCGGAGCTTTCTCGATGCCCGGCCCGATGTGGTCGTGCTCGTGGACTTTCCCGGCTTCCACTGGTGGCTGGCCTGGCGGGCGAAGCGGCACGGAATCCCGGTCGTCTTCTACTGCCCGCCGCAGATCTGGGCCTGGGCCAGCTGGCGGATCGGCAAGATGCGGCGGCTCGTCGATCACGTGCTCTCGGCGCTCCCCTTCGAGCACGACTGGTTTCTGGCTCAGGGGATGCGAAGCACGCTCGTCGGCCATCCGTTCTTCGACGAGATCGATTGCGGTCCGCGCCGCGATCACAATGCCGATCCGACGCGGCCGCTCGTGCTGCTCCTGCCCGGCTCACGCAGCCAGGAGATCGAGGGCAACTTCGCGTCGATGCTGCGGACGGCGGTGGCCGTGAAGCACCGCGTGCCCGACGCGAGGTTCGTCGTGGGCGCGCTCAATGCCCGGTATGCCCGCATGATCCGCGACACGATCGCCGCCGAGCGGCAGCCCGTGGATGTCGAGGTCGAGGTCGGACGCACCCGCGAGCTCATCGAGCAGGCCACGGTGGCCCTGGCGGTGAGCGGGTCGGTGTCGCTCGAACTGCTGGCGGCCCGGGTGCCGACGGTGATCGTCTACCGTGTCAGCGGTCTCGCCTACGTGGTGCAGAGCTGGTATCGCCGCGCCACGTTCATCACGCTCGTGAATCTGCTTGCGGCCCCCGAGCCCATCGGGTCGATCGAGCCGGTCCTGCGGCCACCGGTCGGCGTGCCCCCCGCCGACCTCGACGCGATCTATCCGGAGTATTTGGTCGTGCACGATCCGGCCGAGCGGGCCGCCGCACATCTCGTGGAGTGGCTCACCGATTCAGCAGTGCGACGACACGTCGTCGAGAAGCTCGACAGCCTGGC
>JBILVW010000218.1:0-5306 GCA_044370205.1 Pirellulales bacterium
GAACAAGGCTTCTTCTCGGACGGCTGGCCCTGCCTGGCTTCCGGCACGTTGGCGTACGTATGCAGTTCGGTGTCGTCATCCCCGAAGAAAAAGAGCGTCGTGGTGCCCGCCCGGCAGGCGTATTCCCACTGCGCCTCAGTGGGCAGCGAAACCTTCCTGCCCGTCTTGGCCGAGAGCTTCGCGCAGAACTCATCGGCGAGCTCCCACGGCCATACCTGCTCCACGGGCCGCGTCTCGCCGCGGTATTTGCTGGGGTTGCTGCCCATGATCTGCCCGTATTGCTCCTGCGTCACCTCGTAGACGCCCATGTAGAACGGCTGGCTGATCGTCACCTCGCGCGGGGGGCCTTCATAGTCGCGCGGGTCCTTTCCGGTGTGAGCCTGTTGCAGATGGTTGGCTCGCGGCACATCCACTCCGGCCTTCCGGATCAAAACGGTGACGCCTTCGATGGTGGCCACTCCGTGCGGCGCCACGCCCATCACGAATGTGCCGGCGGGGATCAGGGTGAGCTTTATCGCGACGCCGGAGCCGAGATCCAGTTCCGTCTGCACGTCTTTGATGCCCGCCCGCTGGGCGTAGTCGGCAACCGATTCCTTGCCGTCCCACAGGGGCCATTTCGCCCCTGCCGCCTCGGGTTCCGTCGCCATCCCGCAGACTGTCGCCAGCGCGGCTGCCGACAGCACCACCCAGTTCGTTGCCCGCTTCCGCATGGAGATGATCGAGAGCAGCATCGTGAATCCGCTTGTCTGCATGACAGTGGCCGGCTGCTCCTAGAATGCCACGACGACGCGAAACCCGTCACCGCTGCCGGAGTGATAGGGCCGGGCGGCGGAGCGGCAGTGTGCCGGACCACCCCGCCAGGAACCACCGCGCCACACGTGATACCAGTTGGGAAGGTGTGGCCCGGTCGGGTCGACCGTTCCCGCATTCTTATACGAGTGCTTCCATTGGCCGCGGCCGTTGTCGCCACCGCTGCTGACCGCGTCGTCGCCCATCCAGTCGTTGCAGTGCTCGCTGACATTGCCGTGCATGTCGTACAAACCGAAGTTGTTGGGCTTGAATGACCCGATCGGCGCCAGGCCGTCGAAGCCGTCGTCGTGGGTCTGTTCCTTTCCGTCTGCGGTCCGGGTCGTGTGTCGCTTGCTGTCGTAGTTGGCGTACTTGGAGAGTTCCGCTTCGTCGTCTCCGAAGCAGAACCGCACCTTGCTCCCCGACCCTGCGCGGCAGGCGTATTCCCACTGCGCCTCGGTGGGCAACGTGACGGTCTTGCCCGTCAAGGCCGACACCTTCTTGCAGAACTCGGCGGCATCCCCCCAGCCAATCGCGTGCACTGGCAGGTTCGTGCCCGCTTGCAGTTTTGTATGGCCGGCGACCCTGATCTCCTTCATGATCTGCAGGTACTGCTCCTGCGTCACCTCGTAGACGCCCATGTAGAAAGGCTTGCTGATCGTCACCTCCCGCTGCGGGACTTCATGCACGTTGGCGCCCGGCTCGTGGTCCTTGATCAGCGTGCGTACGCCTTCGACGTCGGCGAATTCATCCGGCCAAGCGCCCATGATGAACTTCCCGGCGGGGATCAGCGTCAGGTTCATCACGACGTGTGAATCGGCTTCGTCGCTCGTCCGGGAGTCTTCGGTCTCCGTGCCTTTGGGGCCGAGATCCAGTTCGATCTGCACGTCTTTGATGCCCGCCCGCTGGGCGTAGTCGGCCACCGATTCCTTGCCGTCCCACAGCGGCCACTTCGCACCTGCCGCCGTGGGTTCTGCCGCGATTCCGCAGGCTGCCGCCAGCACGACTGTTGACAGCGCCACCAAACATGTCATCCGCTTCATGGTCGTGAGGTTCCTGACGGTCATGCGCGAGTCTCCTCGACTCGTAAGGTATCACATTTCCGCGGGAGGCGGCCCGTCAGCCGGCCGGCGTGGTGGCAGCGACGAGATGAGTCACTCAAGCAGATGATCCGGACCCCGGCGTCTACCGACGCCTCGAACAACTCGCCCGCCTTCGTGGGATGGCGGTAGAGCCGGCTCGATTCCTCGGCGACGATGAGGTCGACTCGCTTCGACTCGATCGCCGTCCAGACCTCGTTGATGGCCGGCCGGTCGGCGATCTCGCCACTGATCTCGGGCTCCCGAATGTCGCGAATCTCCACCTGCGTGGGCGACCAGCCTTTCGGGAGGCTCTGGTCAAGAAACTGCCGGCAGACTGTGATCATCCGGGCGCCGCCGCGGGCCCGAGCGGAGAGGGCAACCCTCTCCGGCATGGCCCCACAAAACTTTGCTGAAACTTTGCTGAGGGGTCCCGACTTCGACCGAAACTGGCCGCTTCGTCCCAACACGAGCCAACGATCACAAGTCATTGACGGGCATGAACATTGCGTCAGGAATCGCAGAAAATCCGCGACCTTCGAGAAGAGGCCCGAGAGAATCCCGCCCTCTCCGTTTTTGACGCTCGCCCTCGAGTGCGTCGAGTCGCGGGGCGTTCTGCCCTACAGGGCGAACAGGTGCCGCGTGCTGCGGAAGTAGATCCTGCCTCCGGCGACCGCGGGGGTGGCCCGGCAGGCCTCTCCGAGCGGCGCGCGGCCGAGCACTTCGAAAGAATCGCCGTCGCCGATCGCCACGATTTCGCCGTCCGCCGACACGTCGATCACGGCTCCACCCACCACGATCGGCGACGCCGAAAAAGTCCCGCCCACCCTTCCGCGCCAGAGCGTCTCCCCCGTCGCCGCCTTCACGCAGGTGATCACGCCGCGGTCGCCCCAGAGGTAGAGCCGCGTGCCCGAGCAGACCGGCGTGGGAACGTAGGGAGCCAGACTGCGGTCGAGCGTGTAGGCGGCCGGAGGGGTGTCCGTCGTTTTGGCCGCGGGCAGCGGGATGGCCACGAGCAGATTGTCGCCACCCCCTTCGCCACAGGTGCCGACGACCAGCGGCCCGACGAGGATCGGCGACGAGACGGTCCGCCGCGGAAAACACCTCGCCTCCCAGAGCAGCGTGCCTGTGGCCGGGTCGAGCCCGGTGAGGCCGTGGGCCTTGCTCGCGAGCACGACCTGCGGCTGCGAGCCTAAGGCGCGATCGATGACGAGCGGCGTGGAGTAGGCCGCGAGAGCCGACTCGCGAGACACGCGCCAGCGCTCTCGGCCCGTCCGTGATTCGAGGGCCACGACCGCGCTCGGCCCATCGTTGTCGATCGGCACGATCACGAGGTCGCGCCAGACGGCGGGTGACGCTCCGAAGCCATGCTCGCTGGCATAGGGCCCGAGATCGGCGTGCCAGAGCGGGGCTCCGGAGAGCGAAAACGCCTCGACCCGCAGGTTGTCTTTCGTGGCCCACAGCCAAAACACGCCATCGTCGCTCGCGGCCACGGTGCCCGAGGCCGAACTGTTCTGGCTGTGATGGGCATCGATCGGCCCCGCGAACTCACGCTGCCACCGGAGGCGGCCGTCGGCGACGTCGTGGCAGGTGAGAAACCGTTTCGCCGCCGGCTCGTCGGCGGTTGCCGTGTACACGCCGCCGCGAAACACGACGGGCGAGCCGTGTCCGTCGCCAGGCAGTTCGGCTTTCCATTTCCAGGCGATGGCGTTCCAGTCGCGGGGCAGGGCGACATCGCCCCCCTGGCCGGCCCCCTCGGCTCCGCGCCACCGCGGCCAGTCGGCCGGAGAGGCGGCGAGCAGCACGTCCGTTGTGCAGACCACCGTCACCAAGAGCATCAAGTTGCCGCATCGCATGCGAGGAGCCTGCTCCGTGTCGCTTCGCTTGGATCTCACTTACAGAAGTCTAGGCGATCAGGATGCCGACGTGCGACGCGAAGGGCGCTGGAGGCGGCGAGCGTGTTCGTAGGCACCCGCCGTCGGTGGTTCCTTGCAGAGCTGCCGCTGCCGGTGCTGCCCGAAGCGTGGCCGGCGTTCTGGCGGCACGGCGAGTGGAACGAACTGCGGGCCCGGATCGTCGGTGGCGAGAGGCCCACGATCACCACCTGGATCAACGGCGTGAAGATCTCCGAGTGGACGGAGACGGAGGCCCGCCACCCGGCCCACGGCCGCATCGCCCTGCAGGTCCACGGCGGCGGCGTGCCGCGGTGGTCGTCGCGGTTGCCTCGCGCACGCCCATTGACGCACTCACTCGTAGATCGGGAAAAACGTGTTGAAGGCGGCCTCGCAGAAGACGCCGGGATCGTTGAACCTGCGGCCGCGGTCGAGAGCCGCGATCGCAGCCATCTGCCCGGATGCGAGCGAGAAATCGCCGATCGCGAGGTTCTCCCGCAGCCGCTCGGGTCGGGACGTTTTCGGGATCACGCCCGTTCCCCGCTGCACGGCCCACCGCAGCACGATCTGCGCCGGACTGCGGCCCACGGCCCTCGCGATCTCGACGACGACCGGATCACCGAGCACGCCCTCGGCCGCCGTCGCCATGCCGAGCGGCACGTAGGAGGGCGCGCCAAGCGGCGAAAACGCCGTCACGGCGATTCCCTCCTCGCGACAGAACCGCAGGAGCTTCTCCTGCGTCAGATAGGGGTGCAGTTCGACCTGCAGCACGGCCGGCCGAATCCGCGAATATGCGAGCAGGTCGCGAAGCAGCGACACGCCGTAGTTGCACACGCCAATGTTCCTGACGAGCCCAGCGCCGACGAGGTCCTCCATCGCCTGCCACGTTTCGGCGAGCGGCACGCGGGCCGCCTTCATGACCGGCCGCGGCGTATCGGGATCGAAGAACCAGCCGGGCGGGTAGCGGGTTTCGGGCGCAACGTAGGCCAGCGCGATCGGGAAGTGGACGAGATAGAGGTCGAGGTGGTCGAGTCCGAGGTCGCGAAGCGTCCGCTCGCAGGCGGGCCGCACATACTCGGGCGCATGGAATGTGTTCCAGAGTTTGGAGGTCACCCAGAGCTCGTCGCGCCGGCAGAGCCCGTCGCGGAGAACCGCGCGAATCCCCTCCCCAGCCTCCGTCTCGTTGCCGTAGTCGCAGGCGGAGTCGAGGTGGCGATAGCCGCTCCGCACGGCCTCGCGGATGAGCCCCGCGACGGCGGGCTTGTCGACCTTCCAGAGGCCGAGGCCGACGGCGGGCGGCGTATTGAGTGTCATGGGGAGGACGTCTCGCCAGGCTTCAGAGAGAGAAGGAAAAGGTGCCAGCCACCAAATCTGGGTAATTTCGTACATCGCCCAGATTTGGTGGCTGGCACCGTTAATCTGCCTGCGCGATGACCTTGAGCGTCTTCTCGCGGCCCTCGCGGGCCACGCCCTCGAGATCCCGCTTCCAGTATTCGGGGTTGTAGAGCTCGAGCGAGATGCAGCCCGCGTAGCCGATGGCCAGCAG
>JBILVW010000273.1:0-4466 GCA_044370205.1 Pirellulales bacterium
ACGAATGACCTCGTCGGCACTCTGGCGGCGAACACGGGCACCGTCGTTTTCACGGACGTCGACGACCTCACGATCGGCACAGTCGCCGCCGTGTCGCCACAGTCGGCGCTGAGCGGCATCACCGTGTCGGGCACCGTCACCGTGACCGCGGCGACGAAGCTCACGATCACGTCGGCAGGCGACATCGTGTCGCAGGCCGCGAGGGGTACGGCCGTCGCCCTCTCGGGTGTTTCCGGCGGCATCGAGACGGCTGGTGACGTCACGACGGCAGGAGGCGACACCGTCTTCAATCACACGGTGACCCTGACCGGGGACGTCGCGATCGACGTGGTGGACGGATCGGCTAGTGGTACGGCTCGGTTCCTCTCGACGGTGAACGGCACGACCTCGGGTCAGGAGTCGCTGACGATCACGGGCAGCGTGTCGGCCGCCGCTTCGATCGGTTCGACGACGGCCTTGGAGAGCCTATCGGTTTCGGCGGATTCGACGTTCGCCGGTGGCATTGCGGTGCGTACGACCGGGAATCAGACCTACTCAGGCAAGGCGACCAGTTCGGGAACCGTCACGGTGCAGGCGGGCAGCGGGGCGACGGTCAACTTCCTCGGCGACACGACGCTCAAGGGTCTCGTCACGGCGACGGCGGACACGGCGGCCTACGGCGTCGTGTTCGGCGGCTCGAAGGTCGTGATCACCGATGCGGTGACGTTCACGAACACCGGCACCGTCACGCTGGGCAACGAGGCCAGCGACGACCTGCACTTCGTGGGCGGCCTGACGAGCACGGCTCCGTCGACGACGAACCTGGCCGGCACGATCCGCACGACGGATGCGGCGATGACGCTCGGGCAGAAGGTGCCCACGGTCCATGGGGTCGTACTGGCGGCGAACACGACCGTCTCGACGGGGACGGGCAAGGCCGAGTTTTCGGGCACGGTGGACGGTCCCCATCGTCTGGTGGTGAACGCCTCGGGCGACACGATCTTTTCGTCGGCCGTGGGGGGCGAGGCGCCGCTGGCGCACGTCGAGACCGACGCCCCGGGCCGGACGCTGATCGATGGCGGCGCGGTGACGACGGCGAGCCCGACGAGCCAGGTCTACAACGACGCGGTGGTGCTGGGAGCGAACACGGTCCTGACGGCGGCGAACAAGGGCGCGGTCACGTTCGCCACGACGCTCGACGGGCCGTACACGCTCGTCGTGAACACGCAGGGCACCACGACGTTCGGCGGCGCAGTGGGTGGCGACGCGGCGCTTGTGAGCCTCACGACCGACGCCGGCGGCACGACCGAGATCAACGGTGGCTCGATCACGACCAGCGGCGCGGCGGGGCAGGTGTTCAACGACGCGGTGACGCTGGGAGCGAACACGCTCCTGACGGCGGCGAACACGGGCGCGGTCACGTTCGCCACGACGCTCGACGGCACGAAGACGCTCGCCGTGAACACGCAGGGCACGACGACGTTCGGCGGCGTGGTGGGGGGCGAAGCCTCGCTCGAAAGCCTCACGACTGACGCCGGTGGCACGACGAAGATCGATGGCGGCGCGATCACGACCAGCGGCGCGGCCGGGCAGGTGTTCAACGACGCGGTGACGCTGGGGAAGAACACGGTCCTGACGGCGGCGAACACGGGCGCGGTCACGTTCGCCGCGACGCTCGACGGGGCGAAGACGCTCGTCGTAAACACGCAGGGCACGACGACGTTCGGCGGTGCGGTCGGGGGCCAAGCCTCGCTTGAAAGCCTCACGACTGACGCCGGTGGCACGACGAAGATCGACGGCGGCTCGGTCGTCACCTCCACCGCCACGGGCCAGGTCTACAACGACGACGTCCTGCTCGGGGCCGACACGACGCTCACCGCCACGGGCAACGGTGCCGTCACGTTCGCCACGACCTTGAACGGCGACTCCACGCTCGCCGTCAGCACCGCGGGCATCACCACGTTCGGGGGTACGGTCGGCAATGCTACGCCGCTCAAGAGCCTCTCGACCGACGCCGGCGGTACGACCACGCTCAACGGCGGCAGCGTGAAGACCTCCGGCACGCAGACGTATGCCGATGCGATGATCCTCGGCGACGACACCACGCTCACCGGCACGACGATCACGACCAAGGGCACGGTCACCGGCAACGGGCACACGCTCACGCTCGACGGCGATGCCACACTCGGCGACGCGGCCGAGGACATCGTCACGGGCCTCTCAGCGCTCACGGTCGCCGGCGACGCGGTGGTGAATGCGTCGCGGGTCGCCGCGACTGGACTCCAGACCTGGAAGAAGACCGTCACCCTCGGCACCGACGCCACGTTCGAGAACGGCGTGCTCTCCTTCGAGGGTTCCGTGGTCGGCGCGGGCCACGACCTGACGCTCACCGGCACGGCCGTGGTGCTCGGCGACGCGCCGGCCGACGGCATCACGGGCGTGGACGATCTGGTCGTCACCGGCGCCACGGACCTCAACGCGAACACGATCACGACCACCGGCACGCAGACCTACAACGGCGGTGTGACGGCGACGAATGCCACGGCCATCGCGCTCACCGGCAAGGGCATCGACTTCAAGCAGGCGTTCTCTCGCGGCGAGCCGGGGATCGTCCCGCCGATCACGATCACCGCGGGCACCGCCGGCGTGACGTTCGGCGGCGACGTGGGTACGCAGGGCCGCCCGTTCGCTGCGACCGACATCCGCTCGCAGGGCGGCGTCAGCCTCGCGGGCACCCTCTGGTCGAACGCCGCCGTGACGATCGCCTCCTCGGAGGCCGCGATCACGGGAGCCCCCGCGAACGCCATCCGCACGCCGTCGGCCACGATCCGGCTCGACGCCGCGACCGGCATCGGCGCGCCGACCGCCCCGATCGGCATCGAGGCGGCGAGCGTCTCGGCGGCGACCACCGCCGGCGGCATTTTTCTCCGCGGCGTCGGCGAGGACGGCAACCTCTGGATCGGGTCTGCGGGACTCAGGGCTCCGGGCGGCGGCATCGGCCTCGACGCCCGCAACCTGATCGGGGTCTTCGCGGGGGGCCGGATTCAGGCCGGTGCCGGTGTGGTGACGCCGACCCCGATCTCCTGGTCGATCACCACGACCGCCGACGGCGGTGCCGGCTCGCTCCGACAGGTTTTCTCCTACGTCAACGAGGTCGGCAACGCCAACGCCGCGGGCCTCGACGCCCGGCTCATGTTCGAGTTGGTGTCCGTGGCGTCGCCGCCGGCGCCGACGGTGTTCATGCTCGCCACGGCGCTCCCGGAAATCCGCGCGGCCGTGGAGATCATCGGCTTCGGGATCGCGCTCGACGGCCTCTCGCAGGCCTCGAGCGGCCTCGTCTTCGGCGCGGCCGCCTCGGGCAGCTGGCTGCAGGGCGTGACCTTCCGCAACTTCACCGGCTTCGGCGTGCAGCTCAACGCCGCCCAGAACGTGCTCATCGACAGGATCACCGTGCAGAGCCTGAACACGTCCACGTCGATGGGCCTCTACGCGACCGGCAACCTGACCGGCACCAAGGTGTTCGGGAGCACGTTCTCCGGCGGCCTCCGGGGCGCCTTGCTCGACGGTGCGAGGAATCTCGTCTTCGGCCAACTCGGCGCAGGCATGGGCAACCTGCTCTCCAACAACCGGGCCGCTCTCCGGCAGCCGAAGTTCGCCGGCACCGGCATCCGCGCCCAGGGCGACTGTACGGACACCGTCGTCGAGGGCAACACGTTTACGAACAACAACTACGGCTTCGCCTTCATCGGGGCCCGCAATCTCATCCTGCGGAACAATGCGTTCGCCCGCAACAGCACCGCCGGCATCTACATCGAGGCCGACAGCGCGGGCAGCAGGCAGACGGGCAACACCTTCGGCGCCGGCAGTGACCGCAACAAGGTGAACGTGCTGCGGGCGAAACGCTCGAGGTTCGGCTGAAGTGTTCGCCGACCGTCAGGCCGCCCGGCGGAGGGCGGGGCGGGCCGCGAAGGAAAGCACGGCGGGGCGCGAGTCGAAAGCGGGCACGGTCGTCTCGGACCGGCGGGCGAATCCCTCGCGACAGGCCGCCTCGACCCGGCGGCGGAGGAAGAGCCGCTCGTTCTCGGTGCCCACCGCGTTGCGAACGAACGACGGCGCGACCGGATGCCACTGGTGCACGAAGGCGTGGGCGAACATGCCCGTGGCGCGGATCCCGACCGCCTCGGCCCTCCGCTGCAGGTCGCGATCCTCGAGGCCCCAGCCGACGAAGGCCTCGTCGAAGCCGTTGATCGTCTCGTAATCGGCCCGTGCGATCCCGATCGCGTTGCCGTAGACCCGGGGCCGCATCGGCACCCGCAGCAACTCGTACAATCTCGAATGCGCCGCTTTCGCCGCGAGCCGCCGCCGCTCCTCGGCCGCGACGGCCGCCACGAACCGGCCCGCGCGGATGTCGTCGAGCGTGAGCGAATCGGTGGCCGCCTCGTCGAGCCGGCAGCTGTCGCCGGCGGCGACGCGGCCGGGGCGGATCG
>JBILVW010000403.1:0-2936 GCA_044370205.1 Pirellulales bacterium
GTTTCTTTGTCTGGTGGCAGCCTGCGTGACCGGCGCTGCGGCCGCGGCCGAGCCCGCGCGGATGCGGGGGCCGATCCGGTTCTTCGAGAGCCTGATCCCGAAGCAGCCTGAGCCGTCGTTCATCCAGGCGCCGACGCCCCCCTCGGAGGACGATCTGCCCGAGCTCGAGCGGCTTGCATCGCGGCCGAAGGCGACGGTGACCCCGAAGAGTTCGGCTCCTGCAAAGCCCACGACCAAATCCGTGGCCAACACTGCGGCCAAGTCAGCGGCCAAGCCGGCAACGCCTCCGCAGCTGCCCACGTGGTCGGAAACGGTTGCCTTCGGCAAAGCCGTGCGCGACGTGGCGGCCGTGGTCGCCGCCGATGCGGCGGATCGCACCTACGTCCCCAAGCCACCGCTGCCGCAGCTGCCCCCGGCCACCGTCGTGGTGACGCCGCGGAAAACGCTGCCGATCGTGGCCACGCGGCTACAGGCCACCGGCATGGCCCCTCCCAGAACAGCGCGGTTCGAAAACCTGCGAAAGCGGATCGCCCAGACGCTGGCCACGTACCAGCGTCGGCCGCTCAACACGGCCGACAACACGCCCTGGGAGGTGATGCACGGCTTCATCGCCTTCGGCATCCCCACGCAACTTCGCGTCGGCGGCCCGCGAGGCGATCTCGTCAACGCCATCGGCTGGTCCAACATGGGCGGCCGGTGTCGCGGCCAGGTGATGCTCGCGGCCTCCGGCGACCGGCTCACAGCCCTCAAGGGCTACGGGGTGCAGGGCCACTCGGCGCAGTATCTCGCAATCCTCGCCCAGTGCCGCGTGGCGGCCAACTCGCCGATCGTGCTGAGCGGCAAGGCCTTTACCGTGGCCGACCTGATCGAGGAGGAGAAGCGCGCCTGCAAGGAGAAGACCGAGCTCACCTTCGCCCTCATCTCGCTCGCCCACTATCTCCCGACCGACGCGGAGTGGGAGAGCCGTGACGGGAAGGAGTGGTCGCTCCCCAGGCTCGTCGAGGAGGAGATCGTGCAGCCGATCCGCGGCGCGCCCTGCGGCGGCACGCACCGGCTCTTCGGCCTCGCTTACGGCTGCCAGCGGCGGATCAAGGCCACCGGCCAACTCGACGGCGTCTATCTGCGGGCCGACAAGTACGTCCGCGACTACCAGCAGTTCGCCCTCACGAAGCTGCAGAACCGCGACGGCTCATTCAGCACGGAGTGGTTCAAGTATCCGGCCGACCGTGATGACGACATCGACCGCAAGATCCAGACCACGGGCCACATTCTCGAATGGCTCGTGTCGTCGCTCGACCAGGACAAGCTCTACGACAACCGCGTGGTGGCAGCCGCCGAATACCTCTCCTCGGCGCTGCTCCGCGAGCCGTCCCGCGAGTGGAAGCTCGGCCCGCTCGGCCACGCCCTGCACGCCCTGAACATCTATCAGGAGCGGGCCTGGGGCGTGGTGCTGCCGGGCGGTATCGCCGCCTTTTACGGCTCGATGAAGGCCCCGGATCAGACTCTCATGGCTGACCGCCCCGAGAACTCGAGCGACAAGCCCGCGCGGCGCTGAGGCGGCGTCCTTGAACGCCGGCGGGGCCACACGTAGGCTTCCGGCCGAACGCCCTCATGACCACAGCCGACCTCCCGCCGCAGCTTCAGCATCTCCTCGATACCGCTGCGCGGCTGCTGGTCGAGACCACCTCCGAAGCGATCCTCTTCCTGGTCGAGCAGCGGCTCGACTGGGCGCGGGTGCGCGAGGTGACGGGCTCGGCGGCCGTGCTCGTGGCCGCGGCTGACGAGGCCGACGTGGCCGGCGCCACCGACCACGGCCTCCGTGCGGTCACACTCGACGTCGGCGGATTGCCGGTGCATGAGCGGCTCGCCCAGGCGCTCCTCGAGTGCGTGGCCGCCGAAATGGTGCCCCCCGAGGCCCAGGTCGTGGCCGTCTACAGCGGCTTCGAGGCGGGCGTCATCGACTCGGTGAGCGTGCTGCGGCTGGAGGAGCATCTCGGCCAGCTCACCGTCCGCGACCTCCGCAGCATCGAGACGAAGGTGCCGCTGGAGACGCTCAAGCTCGTGGTGGACCTCGCCGTCGAGATCGGCCGCGAGGGCCGCGAAGGCAAGCCCGTCGGCACGCTGTTCATCGTGGGCGACTCCCGCAAGGTGATGCAGTCGAGCCACTCCGCCGGCTTCGATCCCGTCCGCGGCTACAGCCGCTCCGAGCGCCGCCTGAGCGACCCGCGGGTTCGCGAGGGCATCAAGGAGATCGCCCAGCTCGACGGCGCCTTCGTGGTGGGGAGCGACGCCACCGTCGAGGCCGCCGCCCGCTACATCGACGCCTCGGCCGAGAACGTGTCGGTGGCCAAGGGCCTCGGCGCCCGCCACTGGGCCGCCGCCGCGATCACCCGCCGCACCCGCAGCGTGGCCGTGGCGGTGAGCGAGACGAGCGGCACGGTCCGCATCTTCCAGAACGGCGAAGTGGTGCTCCGCATCGAGCCCTTCCGCCGCGCGATGAAGTGGAAGGACTTCGAGTACGAGCCCCCGAGCGCGGACTGAGCGGGGTTGAGTGGCAGTTGAAAACCAGGTCGTGTGACGCCCGCAGGAAGCCCTGAGCGGAAGCGACGGGACATGCCTGACGTGACTGCTCAAAGCTCACGAGTCGTGTAGATGGCAGGCGGTCATGCGGGCAGGCACGAAGCGGTGCCGCATTGGTTCGGCCGGCGGTGGCGTGCTCGCCGCCGGCGGATTTTGACGTCGCATGCTCAACTGATGTGGTGCGCCAACTCTGGCAGTCAAAATTCACCGGACGGCTGCGCGGCGCCCCCGACCGGCCTCCTCACGATCGGGTGTCGGCTCGGGGCTGCCCTTGCCCTGTCGCCGGCGTTTGCTGGCCAGCGCAGCCAGGATGGCGAAGCGCAGCCAGCATCGAGTGAGCGAAGGGCAGGATGCCC
>JBILVW010000219.1:0-5282 GCA_044370205.1 Pirellulales bacterium
CGTCGGCCCCCATCTCTACCTCTCCGGGCACCTCCCGGTCCTGCCCGACGGCTCGCTCATGCGGGGCCGCGTGGGTCGCGACCACGATGCCGATGCTGGCAAGCAGGCGGCCCGGCAGGTGGGGCTTACGATGCTCGCCACGCTCATCGATCGGCTCGGTAGCCTCGACAAGGTGGCCCGCGTGATCAAGGTGCTCGGCATGGTGAACTGCACTCCCGACTTCGAGAAGCACCCCCATGTGATCAACGGCTGCAGCGAACTGCTGGCTGAGATCTGGGGTGCCGACCGGGGCGTCGGGGTGCGGAGTGCGTTCGGAGTCGCGTCGCTGCCGAATGACGTGCCTGTCGAGATCGAGGCGATCTTCGAGCTGGCCTGAACCTGCGGATCTTCGTCGCTCACCAGGAGGTGTTGTATGACCGCCACCACTCGGTTCTCCGCCGTGGCCCTTTTCGTCACCTGCGTGCTTGGGTTTCAGGCCGCGACAGCTGTCGGCGAGAACTGGCCCCAGTGGCGCGGGCTGCGAAACGACCGCATCTCGACCGAGCACGGTCTCCCCGCCTCATGGTCGAAAACGAGCAACGTCGCCTGGCGGACACCGCTGCCCGGGCGGGCCGGTGCCACACCCTGCGTGTGGGACGGCCGGATCTATCTCACGAGCAACGAGGGGGACGATCTCGTGCTGCTCTGTGTCAACGCGGCCGACGGCGCGATCCGCTGGAAGAAGCGGGTGGCCGGCGGCAACACCGACGCACGTTCCGGTGAAGGGAATTCGGCGTCGCCCTCGCCCATCACCAACGGCAGGCACGTCTGGGTGTTCTTCAGCACCGGTGTGCTGGCCTGCTACACGGTGGATGGCGACGAGGTGTGGAAATTCGACGTGGCCGACCGGTTTGGCCGGATCGACATCCAATTCGGCATGACCTCGACCCCGGTTCTCGACGGCGACCATCTCTATCTGCAGCTGATCCACGGGGCGATGAAACTCGACGATCAGACCCGCACCGGCAAGGTGGTCAAGCTCGACGCCCGGTCGGGCAAGACGATCTGGGCCGTCGATCGGATCACCGACGCCCAGTTCGAGTGCAAACACTCCTACGCCTCGCCGGTGATCTATCGCCACGACGGCCGGGATTTTCTCGTCGTCCACGGGGCCGACTGCACCACCGGCCATTCGCTCGCGGACGGCCGGGAGGCCTGGCGTTTCGGCGGGCTGAACGGCCCGACGCCCACCAACCCCAAGCCCTTCGACAACACGTTTCGGTTCGTGGCGTCGCCCGGCGTCGCCCCCGGCACGATCGTGATCCCGACGGCCAAGGGGGGGCCGACCGTGGCGCTGCGTGTGACCGACGAACTCCAGGGCGACTGCACAGCCAAGCCAGCCGTCGTCCGCTGGGTGAATCCGCTGACGCCAGACGTGAGCATTCCGCTCGTCGCCGATGGCCTGGTCTACCTGTTGCACAAGGACGGCAAGCTGCAGTGCGTCGACCTCGAGACGGGCAAAGACGTCTATCTCCAGCGCACCCACACCGGCCAGCACCGCACCAGTCCGCTGCTCGTCGAGGGCCGGCTGTGGTTCGGATCGAACGACGGCTGGGTGACGGCCGTGAAGGCCGGCCGGCAGTTCGAGCTGCTCGAGTCGATCGACCTCGGCGGCGAAGCCGTCACCGCGTCGCTGATCGTGGCGGACGGCACGCTCTACGTGCGGTCGTACGACGCGCTGTACGCGATTCGGAAGCAGTAAGATCCCCCGGCTTGCGCCTGGGGGCTTGTATGGGGGGAAAGGGGGCTCGGCGATCGACTGTCAATAAAAGCCCCCATGCGCAAGCAGGGGGATCAATGGGGCGTCGATCCCGAAGTGGCCCACACTATCCCCCGGCTTCCGCCTGAGGGCTTGTATGGGGAAAGGGGTCTCGGCGATCGACTGTCAATAAAAGCCCCCATGCGCAAGCAGGGGGATCAATGGGGCGTCGATCCCGAAGCGGCCCGCAATATCCCCCGGCTTCCGCCTGGGGGCTTGTATGGGACGACTATCCCCCGGCTTGCGCCTGGGGGCTTGTATGGGGGGGAAAGCACCCGGGGTGAGAACAGGGGGCTGAATCAGCTCTTCTTGCGTTCCCAGGTCTTGCCCTGCTTGTACCGCTCGGCCCGCTCGACCAGCTCTGAAAAGCTGGTCGGGACCACCGAGCTTGGCGACCGCCTTCAATGCCGCCAGCCGCACGGCCTCGTCGGCGTCGGCTGTGAGAACGACCAGATCCGGCGCGGCCGCCCGCTCGGGATCCTTGCCGCCGAGTCGCTTCTCGACATCGGCGCGGGCCGCGGCGTCGCCGTGGGCTGCGATGACGGCGGCGTCGATCGGGGCGAAGGCTGCCGCATCAGCCCCCCAATCGGGGGCGGAACGGCCGGGCCCGAGTCTTCACACACTCGATGAAGTCGCCGTAGATGTTCGTCTGCCCGCTGCCGTCGGGCGTACGGTAGAGCGGCACCGGCTTGCCAGTCTTGGGCTGGCCGTCACCCACGATCTTGATCGCGCCGCCATGCGTGAGCGAGGGGGGCACGGTCTGAAGATGTCCGGGACGGTTGTGGTGGATCTCCACGCCGTTGGGATACGCGAGCGTGACATAGGCCCCCGCCTTCCCGTCGGCCGTGGCTGGATGGTAGGTGACCGACTTGGGCTGCAGCTCGCGGAGATCCGCCGCGAAGATCGCACCGCCGAAGTGGTGGGCTCCCCAGTCGGTGAGGCTGCCGCCGGAGTAGTCGATGTACGACCGCCAGCTGCCGCCGCTCGTGCCGTAGTTGCCGTCGCAGCGGCCCGAGTTGTAGGGCTCCCACGGCGCGGGGCCGAGCCAGAGCTCCCAGTCGATGTCGGGCGGGGTCGGCTCCGCCGGCAGGTAGCAGGGCATCGACGGGCCGCCGACGGCGATGTCGAGCGACTTGATCGTGCCGATCTCGCCGGCCCAGCAGGGATCCACGATGCCGTGGTAGTCGTCGAGCACCCGCTGGCTGCCCCCGGACACCACCCGGCCGTAGCGGCGGGCGGCCGCGATCATGAGCGGGCCTTCCCGGAGCGTGAGCGTTTCGGGCTTTTGGAGGTAGACGTCCTTGCCCGCCTGACAGGCCGCGCAGTCCTTGGTGCCATATTTCGCGTCGGCGCGATGGCGGCGGAGTCTTACGGCCAAAGGCCGGGCATCCAAAACCGGTCAGCCCGATTTGTCAGCACCAGTGATCCGGGCCTGGAGCCGACCCGTGCATTTCGAGCCCGGCGGCACGTTCACCTTGAGGTAGAGGATGCCGTCCCGATCGGCGGGCCGGTCATAGGCGGCGCCGATCGCGAACGGCTTGGGCTGCTGCGACTGTTGGTTGGCGGCCGGCTGCTGGCCCGTCGTCGCCTCCGGGGACGTCAGGATCACGCCCATCAGGGCCCCGAGCGGCACGCCCGCTGCGAGATCGGTCACGGGATTTGCGGAGGCGACACCAGCCGGTCCGGTTTCGATCGTCGCGGTCACCTTGTACTCGCCGCTGGCCTCCACCCGAATCGGCCGGCCCTTCACCACGCGGCCCACCGCGGTCCACTGGGCGTCGGCATCCAGCTCCAGGTCCTGCAGGGTCGCCTCCATGATTCGCTCGTTGAGCGCCTTGAGCTTGGTCTGGATGGCATCGTTCTTCGGGTCGAGCTTCTGGAGCACCTCGAGGATCAGCTTGGCCCGGTCGAACTGACCGATGTTCTCGTACGAAGCGATGAGCGTCGTCGTGTCGCGAAGGAAGGAGCCGCTCACGTCGGCGAGCTTGGCGTCGAGCCGCCGCATCTCGGCGGGGGAGGGGGGCTTGGGCTTGGGGGTCGGCTCTGCGGCGACGACCGCAGCCGTGAGCCAGAGGGCCATTGGCCAGCAGATGATCCGTCGTGGGTTCATGTCGTGCCTTTCTGCAACGCTGTATCACGAATCATACGGTCTGTCAGCCGTTGTTCGCCAGCGTTTCGAGGACTTCCGTCAGGGGCACGGTGGCGAAACTGGTGGCGTAGTCGCTCATGGAATAGGGGAGGACGAGCAGGCCGTCGTGCAGGGCGGCGCCGCAGGTGTAGACCACGTTGGGAACGTAGCCGACCCGCTCGTTTTCATCGGGAGAGAGCAGCGGGCTGGCGAGGCGGCCGATCACTCGGGTGGGGTCGTCGAGATCAAGAAGGATGGCGCCCACGGCGTATTTTCTCATCGGCCCCACGCCGTGGGTGAGCACGAGCCAGCCGGCGGGTGTCTCCAGCGGCGAGCCGCAGTTGCCTACCTGCACGAACTCCCACGGCTGCGTGGGCCGCAGCACGGCCTGCTTCGCATACCAGAAGTGCAGCATGTCGGACTGCATGACGTAGATGTTCTCGCCGTCCTGCCGCGAGAGCATCCAGTAGCAGCCGCGGATCCTGCGCGGAAACAGCGCCATGCCCTTGTTGGCGATCTCGGGGCCGTTGAGCGTGCCGATCCGAAAGCGGACGAAGTCGTCGGTCTCGACGAACTGCGGCAGCGTCACGGCACCGTCGAAGGCGGTATAGGTGGCGAAGTAGCGAACCGAGCCGTCGTCCTCGACGAACCGCACGAACCGGGCATCCTCGATCCCGTTGGTCTCGGCGGGCGAGTAGGGAAAGATCACCCGCTCGGAGATGTCGGAGTCGGGATCGCACTCGATCTCGTAGTTCGCCCGGGCCAGGGCCATGATCGCGGCCGCGACCGGCTCCCACTCCCTGCGGCGGCTTCGCTGCTCCCGTCTCATCTTGGCCAGAGCGGCTTCGAGTTCGCCCAGCGTGAACTGGTCGCCGAGCACCTCGAGCACGAGATCGACGAACGCATCGCACACCCCCAATTCGGCCAGCTTCTTCTGAAACAATGGCTTGTCATAGAGGCTGTTGGCCACGACGTGCGGTGCCGTCACGAAGCCGGTCGGTCGAGCCAGCGAGATCGTGCCATGGGCGTCGATCGTGCCGCTGCGGAAGCCGACGCTCGAGACGTGCCCCTCCCCGACGGCACGGAGGCTGACGATGAACCTCCGCGAGCCGGTCGGCTGGCCGGACTGGTCAGGGTGCCAGACGATCGAGGGGTTGAAGAGCGCGGCGCTTTCGAGGGCGTATTCCTGGGTGAAGTACGAGCCAATGAGCAGCCGCCGCGACTCGCTCACGGGGCGGTCGGTGAGCAGGTGATGCTTCACCGACTCGTAGCGATCCATGAGGAACGGGAGCAGCCGCTGGTGCCGCCCGTGGAACTCGGAGAGCACGTCATGGAGCAGTGTTTCCACCTGCTCCT